>NZ_BAAGSO010000094.1:326809-439710 GCF_054782395.1 Streptomyces daliensis
GGCGTATTCGAATCCGCATTCCAGGCCCCCGTCGGGGCCGGTCTCGGAGACGAAAAGCGAAAGGTCGAATTTCGAGGTGCGGTCCTCGGGGTCCATGCGGTCGAGGCGCAGATCGCCCCAGCGGATCTCGTCCTGGGCGAGGAAGGTGAACAGCGTCTGGAACAGCGGGTGGTGGGCGAGGTCGCGCTGCGGGCAGAGTTCGGCGACGAGGCGGTCGAAGGGGAGGTCGCGGTGGTCGTAGGCGCCGACGAGACGGTCCCGTACGCCCCGGACCAGCTCGGCGAAGGGCAGCTCGGAGGAGAGCGTGGAGCGCAGGACGAGGGTGTTGAGGAAGTAGCCGATGAGCCCCTCGGTGTCCTCGTGGCCCCGCCCGTCCACGGGGATGCCGACGCTCACGTCGTACTGCCCCGACCAGCGGGCCAGCAGCGTCTTGAGCGCGGCGAGGAGCACCATGAACAGGGTGGCGTCCTGCTCGCGGCCGAGCGCGGTCAGCGCACGCGTCAGCTCGGGCGGCACGGTGAACTCGACGACGTCACCGGCGAAGGTGGGCTCGGCCGGGCGCGGGCGGTCGGTGGGCAGGCCGAGCGTGCCGGGGGCTCCGGCCAGCGCGTCCTTCCAGTACGCGAGCTGCTCGTCCAGTACGTCGCCGCGCAGCCATTCGCGCTGCCAGACGGCGTAGTCGGCGTACTGCGCTGCGGGTTCGGGCAACGTGGGCCGCTCACCGGCGGCGAAGGAGGCGTAGAGGCTGCCGAGCTGCGTGTAGAAGAGGTCGAGGGACGGGCCGTCGATCATGATGTGGTGGGTGTGGACGGCGAGCACGTGTGCGTCGTCGCCGAGGCGGATGAGCCGGACGCGGAAGGGCGCGGCGGCCTCCAGGTCGAAGCGCTGCGGGGCGCGCAGCAGTTCGCGCAGCGCGTCCTCGCGGCGCCCGGCGGGGATGCCGGAGAGGTCGAGCCGCTCGGCGGTGAGGGTGGCCTCCTCGTCGACGACCTGGGCCGCGACGTCCTCGACGGTGGTGTAGCGGGTGCGGAGCACCTCGTGCCTGCGGGCGAGGTCGGCGAGGGCGCGGTCGAGCGCCTCGGGGTCCAAGGGGCCGGTGATGCGGACGATGCTCTTGAGGTCGTAGGCGGCGCCGGGCGCGCCGAGCTGTTCGAGGAACCAGAGCCCTTCCTGACCGAGGGAGAGCGGGACGGCCGTGGGGCGGGGCCGTCCGCGCAGTGGCGTGCTGCGGGACAGCTCCTCCGCCTGGAGGAGGGCGATGACCTCCTGCTTCGAGGCGCGCAGCGCCGCCGACTGCTCGGCGGTGAGCGCGTTCGAAGGCCGCACGCGCAGCCTGCCCTCGTGCACCCAGAGCTGGACGCCGCTGTGCCGCAGTTCACCGAGGAGGCTACGGAGGTCGGTCATCGGCGGTTCGCTCCTCATGGATCGGTCGGGAAGGCAGGGGTGCGCAAGGCGGGGGGGTGTTCGCGGAACCGGTGAGGCGGAGGGACGGCTGGGGGACGGCGGGGAGGTCAGCCCGCGGCGGGCGCGGGTGCGCCCCTCTCGGGATGTTCGGGCCGCTCGGGCAGCGACCGGTAGATCGTCGACATCGCCGCGAACACACCGCCCAGCGTGGGCAGGGCGGCGTACTCGGGATCGCGGGAGAGCACCGCGTGGACGTCCTTGAGGCGCCACAGCGGCGTCCTGGGGAACAGGTGGTGGACGAGGTGGTAGCCCTCGCCCTGCTTCTCGCCGAGCAGGAAGCGCAGCGGCAGCGGGTATCTGCGGTTCCAGGACATGTAGATGTCCACGCGGGGCGCGGTCTCGATGACGGGGAAGTGCTCCAGGAGTTCCGCGACGGCGCCGAGCCACACCTGTGTGGTGACCAGGGGGACGAGCCAGTAGAGCGCCAGCAGGTCGAGCCAGCCGCCCCACACCCCGACGAGGAGCACGGCGGCCGTCAGCGCGCCGCGCACCCAGCGCTCCCAGAGCTGTTCGCCGCCGGTGACGATGCGGTGGCGCAGCAGGTAGGCGACGTAGGAGAGCGTGGCGCGCGGGCCGAGCATGGTGAGCAGATAGCGGCGCACCGCGCGCCTGCTGAGGTCGTCGCCGCACAGCCCGTTGCGCTGGTACTGCTGGTAGTCGGGGTCGCGTTCGGGGTCGCCCAGCCTGCCGTGGTGCTCGCCCAGGTGGGAGGCGCGGTAGCCGGTGAAGCTCTGGAGCACGGGATAGCCGCCGAAGAGGCCGCCGATCACGGATCCGGCGCGGGTGTGGCTCATCAGCGCCCGGTGTGTGGCCATGTGCAGCACCCCGGCGAGGGCCCGCTGCCGTCCGCCGATGAGGAAGACGGCCACCACGTACGCGGGAACGGAGACGGCGACGGGCGCGTGTTGCCACAGCCACCAGGAACCGGCGAACGCCACGGCGACGACGATCCAGTGCTCGACGGTTTCGAGCGGGCCGTGCCAGTTGTCGAGTCGTGAGCTTTCTCTTACGGCCTCGCGTATTTCCTTGGAGAACTGGTGCCGACGGGCAACACCGCCTCGGTTGCCTTCCACTGCCACCTCCGGCTTGTCGCCTCAGCTCGCCTCAGTGTTCAAAGGCGCAGGAATTCTCGTTTCAGGACTCTTCCAGATTCTTCGGGAATCTTCGAGCGTCAGAACTCTTCGAACGACAAACGCGCTTCGACGGTCTCGCGAATGGCTTTCGCGAGTTCTTCCGCGTTCTCCTTGGCGAGGAGGGTGAAGTGATTTCCGGGTACGTCGCGCACGGTGACTTCCCCGATCCGGCACGACCAGCCGCGGTCGCCCGTCAGATAGCCGTCGGGCAGTGCGCCGCGCACCTCGGGTATCACTTCCGTGGCCCGCAGCAGGTCGACGGCGCCGTCGTAGGGCGCGGGGTCGTAGTCGAGGAAGGCGGCGCGGTGGTGGTCGACGGCCTGCTCGAGGCGGTGGACCTCGCCCGCCGCCTCGTCGAGGGTGTCGGCCTCGAAGCCCTCCAGGGCGAAGATGTCCATGCCCAGGATGGCGGCCCGCACCCGCGCCGCACCGCCCATGCCACCCCCCGTACCGTCCGCACCGTCCGTGCAGGCGGCGAGCGCGGGCGGCGCCCAGGAGTCGAGGAGCAGCGTGGCGGTGACGTCCACGGCGCGCTCGCGCCACTGGCGGGCCATCTCCAGCGCGACGCACCCGCCCATGGACCACCCGGCGAGGACGACGGGGCTGACGCCGCGCACCGCGTCGACGGCGCTCGCGTAGTGCGCGGCCAGTTGCTCCACGGAGCCCGCGAGGCGGCCTTCCGCGTCCTGCGGCGCCTCGATGCCGTACACGTCGAACTCGCCCTCCAGACGGCGCGCCGTCTCCAGGAACGGCAGGACCGAGCCGCTCGCCGCGTGCACGAGGACCAGCAGGGGCCTGCCCTTGGCGGGGGCCAGCGGGACCAGGCAGGTGCGTGCCTCGTCGGCGGAGGAGCGCAGCCGTGCGGCCAGTTCGCGGACGGTGGGTGCCGCGAACACGTCGCTCACCGTGGGGCGCAGGCGCAGTTCCTGTGAACAGGCGGCGATGAGCCGGAAGATGAGCAGGGAGTGGCCGCCCAGTTCGAAGAACCCGTCGGTGACGCCGACGTCCTCGGTGCCCAGGACGCGCCGGAAGATCTCCGTGAGCCCGGTCTCCACCTCGCCCTCCGGGGGCACGAGCGTCCGCTGCCGCTCGGGCGCGCCGCCCTCGCCGAGGTGGCGCAGCAGGGCCTTCTCGTCCGCCTTGCCGTTGACGTTCATGGGGACGTGCGGGACCTCGGTGTAGCGGGAGGGGAGCATGTAGGCGGGCAGCAGCCGGGCCGCGTGCTCCGCCAGCTCCCGCGCGTCGGACGTGTGCCCCTCGCGCGGGACGACGAAGGCGGCGAGGCGGCGGTCCGTGCCCTGCTCCATGCTCTGCGGGGCGAGCACCACGGCGTCCTCGACGTCGGGGTGTTCGCACAACACGGCCTCGATCTCGGCGAGTTCGATGCGCATGCCGCGGATCTTGACCTGTCGGCCGATGCGGCCGAGGTGTTCGAGGACGCCGTCGGCGCGGTAGCGGCACAGGTCGCCGGTGCGGTACATGCGCGAGCCCGGCGGCCCGTACGGGTCGGGCAGGAAGCGCTCGGCGGTCATGCCGGGGTGGCGGTGGTAGTTCTGCGCCACGCCGCTCTCACCGCCGATGAACGCCTCACCGGGCACACCGACGGGTGCGAGTGCGAGGTTCTCGTCGAGCACGTAGAGCCGGAAGTTGCCCGCAGGACGGCCGAGCGGTACGGGTGCACCGGGGTCGCGGGGCAGCACCATGTCGGTGACACATCCCGCCTCGGTGGGCCCGTAGCAGTTGATGAGGGCGGCGTCGAAGCGCTCGTGGAAGCCGTCGCGGATGCGCGGGGTGACGGGCTCGCCGCCGCAGAACACCCAGCGCAGCGAGGGGCAACTGCCGGCGGGGGCGTTCTCCAGGAAGACCTGCATCATCGTGGGGATGAGGTAGACGGTGGTGACACCGTGCCGTTCGATCATCTCCCGCAGGTAGCCGGGGTCCTTGTGGCCGCCGGGGCGGCAGACGGCGAGGCGGGCGCCGAAGTACAGCGGCCAGAAGATCTCCCAGATGGAGACGTCGAAGCCGTAGGAGGTCTTCAGCAGGTTCGCGTCGCCGGGCCCGAAGGGGTACTTCTCCTGGAGCCAGAAGATGTTGGCGAGTGCGCCGTCCACCCCGTAGGCGACCGCCTTGGGCCGTCCCGTGGTGCCGGAGGTGTAGAGCAGGTGCACCAGGTGGTTGCCGGGTCCTTCGGCGGGCACGTCGCCGGTGGGCAGCGCGGCCCACAGGTGTGCGTCCTTGCCGAGGGAGTAGGTGTGCCAGGGGCCCTCGCCGATCCGCTCCCTGGTGGTGTCGTCGGTGAGCACCAGCAGGGCGCCCGCGTCCTGGAGCATGTACTCCAGTCGCCCGTCGGGGAGTTCGGGGTCGAGCGGGACGTAGGCGGCGCCCGACTTGGCGATGGCGTACAGCGCGGTGATCATGTCGAAGCCGCGCTCGGCGCACAGGGCCACGAAGGTGCCGCGTCCGGCCCCGGCGGAGCGCAGGAAGTGGGCGAGCCGGTTGGCGCGGGCGTTCAGCTCGCCGTAGGTGAGGGTTCCCTCGTCGCCCTCCAGCGCGACCGCTCCGGGGGTGCGGGCCGCCTGTTCCTCGAAGGGCTCGGCCATGGTGCGGTAGGGCAGCTCGGGGCGCCGGTAGGGGTTGAGGCCGTGCACGATGTGGTCGCGTTCGGCGCCGCTGAGCAGGTCCAGGTCGCGCAGCGCCGTGTCGGCGTCGCGTAGGGCGGAGTCGAGGAGACGGCGGTAGGCGGCGGTGTAGCGGCGTACGGTCGGCTCGTCGAAGAGGTCGAAGGCGTACTCCACGAAGCCGGAGAAGCCGGAGAAGCCGGAGGCACCGGCGCACCCGGCGGACCCGGAGCTGTCCGGGGTCTCGGTCAGCGACACCGTCAGGTCCCACTTGGCCGAGGCACTGTCCAGCACGACCTCGCCCCAGCGCGCGCCCTCGATGCTGAGCCCGTCGGCCGACTGGAGGCCGAAGAACGTCTGGAAGACGGGGCTGCCGCCCGCGGTGCGCGGGATGCCCAGCTCGGCCACGACGCGCTCGAACGGCACACTCTGGTGGTCCTGCGCGCCGACGACGGTGTCGTGCACGCGCCGCACCAGTGCGCGGAAGGAGAGGTCGCCCGTGACGTCGGTGCGCAGTGCGACGGGCTTGATGAAGCAGCCGACGATGTCCTCGGTCACCGGGTGGTCGCGCCCCGCCAGGGGTGCGCCGACGATGACGTCGGGCTGTCCCGTCAGCCGCAGGATGAGCGCCTTGTAGGCGGCGAGGAGCACGACGAACGGGGTGGTGCCCTCCTCCTCGGCGAGGCGGCGCACGTGCCCTGCGTCCTCGGCGGGCACGTCCAGAGGTACGACACCGCCCCGGCGGCTGGGCACGCTGGGACGCGGGCGGTCGGCGGGCAGGTCCAGGACGGGGAGTTCCCCGCCCAGTTGCCGCTTCCAGTAGCCGAGGTCACGGGCCACCCGCTCCTCGTCGGCCTGGGCCGCGAGCCAGGCCGCGTAGTCGAGGAACCCCACCTCGCCTGGCGCGTCCAGCGGCTCTCCCGCGAGCAGGGAGCACAGCTCCTGGACGAGCTGCTTGGTCGACCAGTAGTCGGTGACGAGGTGGTGCAGCACCAGGACGAGCAGCAGTCTGCCGCCCGGCAGGGCTACGGCCACGGCGCGCAGCAGCGGCGGGCTGTCCAGCGCGATGCGCGCCGCGGCCGCCGCGTCGCCGATCTCGCGGGCGCGCCGATCGGCCTCGGCCCCGGTCGCCTCCCGCAGGTCGTGCCACTCCAGGGGCGGTTCGATGAGGCCGCTGTCGTGCTGTACGGCCGTGCCCCCGGCCTCCCCCGCGTCCTCCGCGTCCCCGGTCTCGCGCACGGCGGCCCGCAGCGCGTCGTGACGCCCCATCAGGGTGCTGAGTGCGGTGCGTAGTTCGGTGCGCGTGGGTGCGTGGTCGAAGGTGAGTGTCTCGAAGACGTTGTACTCGGCGCTGTCGGGATACAGGTGGGTGAAGAACCAGATCCTGGCCTGCGCGGGAGTCAGCGGCACTTCGGTCCCCGCGGGCACCTTCGGTATCCGCTGCTGCCGCTCGGGGGTGCCGATGCGCCGTCGCAGCAGGCTGTCCAGGAGTTGAGCACGCCCAGGGCTCAGCTCGGTCATGCCGTCAGTCCTCCCTCGTTGAGGCGGTCGGCGACCTCGTCGTCCGACAGCCCGCTCACCATCGACACCAGCGACTTCTCGACGTAGGCGGCGAGCCCCTCGATGGTCGGTGCGCCGAAGAACTCGCGCAGGGACACCTCCACGCCGAAGGTCTCGTTGACCCGGTTCAGCACCTGGAGGGAGCTGAGCGAGTTGCCGCCGACGCCGAAGAAGTTGTCCTTGCGGCCGACGCGCCCCACGCCGAGCACGTCCTTCCACAGCTCGGCCAGCGCGCTCTCCAGCTCGGAGTGCGGTTCCGCCGCGCCCACCCGTGCCTCGCGGTCCGCGGCGGTCGGGGCCGGGAGCCGGAGCCGGTCGGTCTTGCCCGAGGGGGTGAGCGGCAGCGCGTCGAGGCGTACGTACGCGGCGGGCAGCATGTACGTCGTCAGATACCGCGCCAGGTGTTCGGCCAGTTCCCCGGCGGAGGCGTCGCCCACCACGTAGGCCACCAGTTCCGGTGCGCCGCCCCCGTCGCGCCCGTCGCGCCGTACGACGACGGCGCTCGCGCGCACACCGGGGTGCCGCTCCAGTACGGACTCGATCTCGCCGGTCTCCACCCGCACGCCCCGGATCTTGGCCTGGTCGTCGGAGCGCCCCGCGTAGTGCAGCGCCCCTTCCCTGTCCGTCCAGGCGAGGTCGCCCGTGCGGTAGAGGCGTTCGCCGGGGGTGAGCGCGTAGGGGTTCGGGACGAACTTCTCGGCGGTCAGCCCGGGGCGGCCGTGGTAGCCGCGGGCGAGACCGCCGATTCCGGCGACGTACAGCTCCCCGCGCACGCCCGGTGGCAGCGGGTTGAGTGCCTCGTCGAGCACGAACAGCCGGTAGATGCCGATCTGACGGCCCATGGGGACGGCGGCTGGCGCCGAGGTGACGCGGCCCTCCCAGGCGGCGACCTCCGAGGTCTCGGTCTGCCCGTACATGTTGTGCAGCTCGACGGGCGCGTGGAAGTGCGCGGCGAACCTTCGCAACAGCCGGGCTGGCACACCCTCGCCGGAGGTCTGGATCCAGCGAGGGCTCGGGGTGTCCGCGAGGTTCGCGCGCGGGGCGAGGGAGAGGTAGGCGTCGAGCATGGAGGGGACGAAGTGGGCGAGCGCGGGGCGCCCGTCCGTCAGCAGCCCGGCCAGATGGGTGACGTCGGCCTCGGCTCCGGCGTCCGCGAGGAGCACGGTGCCGCCGTGGCCGAGGGTGCTGAAGATCTCCCAGATGGCGACGTCGAAGAGGAGCGGCGTCTTGTGCAGCACCCGGGTGCCGGGGCCCATCGCGTAGCGGCGGGCGATCCAGTCGACGCGGTTGGCCGCGCAGCGGTGGTCGATCACGACGCCCTTGGGGCGGCCCGTGGAGCCGGAGGTGTAGTAGACGTACGCGACGTTGTCGAGCCCGACGGGGACCGTGGCGCGCGGTGTCCCGTCGACGGTGCCCGCCGTGTCCCGCCCGGTGGGCTGCGTGGGTTCCGTGGGTTCCGCGGGTTCTGCGGGTTCCGTGGGTTCCGCGGGTTCCGCGGGTTCTGCGGATTCCACGACGAGCGGGGTGCCCAGGGGTTCGAGCAGCGGCAGATGGGGCCGCTGGGTGACGAGCGCGACGGGACGGGCGTCCTCGGTGATCGCGCGCATCCGCTCCAGGGGCATGGCGGGGTCGAGCGGGATGAACCCGGCGCCGGTCCTGAGCGTCGCGAGCAGGGCCACGATCAGGTCGGGCGAGCGGTCGGCGCAGATCCCGACGAGCTTCTCCGGGCCCGCGCCCGCTGCGGCGAGGGCCAGGGCCAGGCGCTCGGCGCGGCGGTCCAGTTCGGCGTATGTGACGGTACGGGCGCCGAGTCCGGAGCGGCCGGAGCCTGTGGCGGACCCCGCCTCGATGGCGACGGCATCCGGGGTGCGACGCGCCGTCTCCTCGAAGCGGAGGTGCAGCGGCCGGAGGCCGCCGGGCTCCTCGCGGTCCGCGTTGACGGCGGCGGTGCGCTGGTCGCGCTCCGCGGGTGCGAGCAGGGGCAGTTCGTCGACACGGGTGCGGGGCGCGCCGACGGCGCCGTCGAGCAGTGCCTCGTATGCGGCGAGCCAATGCGCGGCTCCCGCGCCGTCCATGACGGCCGCGCTGTATTCGAGTTCGCCGGTGAGCCCGTCGCCGCCGTCCGCGCGTAACATGCAGGTCAGATCGACCTTGGCCGTCCCCGAGTGGACGGTCTCCTCGGTGATCTCCAGTCCCCCGATGCGGGCCGCCACGTCGGCGGGCGTGGCCTGGAGGACGAACATGGCCTGGAAGAGGGGGTTGGCGAGGGGATCGTCGCCGGTGTGGCGCGCCACACCGAGCGCGTCGACCACCTCGTCGAACGGCAGCTCCTGGCGCGCCAGCGCGGCGGTGAGCGCGGCGGAGGTGCGGTCGATCAGCTCGCCGAAGCGCATCCCCTCGGTGAACTCCACGCTCACGGCGAGGGTGTTGACGAGATAGCCGACGATCCGCTCGCTGCCGGGCACCGTCCGGCACGCGGCCGGTACGCCGACGACGAGCCGGTCACCGCCGGCGGTGCGTCGCAGCGTGGCGAGGAAGGCGGCGAGGAGGACACCGAAATCCGTGGTGCCGTGCTCCCGCGCGAGCGCCCTGACCCCGGCGAGCAGCCCGGGCGCGAGGGACAGCGGTGCGTAGCCGCCGTCGGTGCCGGTGGCCCCGGCGGGAGTGTCGGCATCGGTGTTGGCGGGGGCAGGGGCGGGGGCGGGGGCCTTGAAGCGGCCCTCCAGGTGCAGCGCGGGCGGCGGCCCGGCGTCCAGGGCATCCAGCTCCCGCTTCCAGAACGCGCGCTGGGCCTCGGCGTCCGTGCCCGTCAGCCAGGACTCCTGCCAGGCGACGAAGTCGCCGTACTGGCGCTCTGCCGGGGGCAGGCTCCGGCCCTCGTACAGTGCGCTCAGCTCGTCCCAGAAGACGCCGAGCGACCAGGCGTCGAAGACGGCGTGGTGAACGTTGAGCACCCACAGCGCCTCCCCCGCTTCCCTCTCCGCCTCCGGCTCCCCCGGCTTCCCCGTCGGCCAGGTGACGCACAGCGAGCGCAGCAGGGGTCCCGAGGTGAGGTCGAAGGGGCGGCGGGCCTCTTCGGCTGCGAGGGCGCGGGCGTGCTCGGGTCCTTCGGCCGGGGTCACCGTCGTGCGGACGGGTGTGCCGGGTCGTACGCGTTGGCGCAGGTCGCCGTCCGCCTCTTCGAGGGTGGTGCGCAGTGCCTCGTGCCGGTCCACGAGCGCGGTCAGCGCGGCGTCGAGACGGCCGATGTCGAGGGGGCCCCTGATCCGGTAGGCGAAGGGCACGGAGTAGGTGGCGGCGCCGCCGTGCAGACGCGCCAGGAACCACAGCCTCCGCTGGGCGCGGGAGGCGGGGCGCAGCGAGGTGTCCCGCGCGTGGGAGGCGACGGGCAGCGCGTGCGGCGCCAAGGGCGCGGGCCGTTCGCCCGCTGACGGGCGCCTGGCCTCGGTGACGGCGGCGGCGATGCCGCGCACGCTGGAGGCGGTGACGAGTTCGGCGTAGGTGAGGGTCGCGCCGGTCACCTCCGTGAGGAGGTTCAGGAGCTGGAGGGCGCGCAGCGAGTCGCCGCCGGCGGCGAAGAAGTCGAGCCCCGGCGTGGCGGGTGGGCGCCCGGTGAGCCGGGCGAAGAGCCCGGCGACGGCCTGCTCCAGCGCGGTGAGCGCGTGCGCGCCGGGCGCACCGGGCGCGCCGGACGCGCCGGACGCGCCGGACGTCTCCGCAGCCCCGTCAACGGCACCTGATGCAGGGGTGCCGGATGTGGCGGGGCCGCTCGCCGTCGTCCCGGCCGAGGCGGGGTCAGGCAGCCGACTGCGGTCGAGCTTGCCGCTGACAGGCGAGCGGACGAAGCCGTCGACGGGCACGAACAGGCTGGGCACCATCACAGGGGGCAGCAGCGCGGCGAGCCTGGCCCGCAGCTCGGGCTCGGAGAAGTCCCGCGCCACGACGTAGGCCACCAGCCGGGTGCCGTCGGCGTCCTCCGTGCCGGTGACGACCGCCTCCGTGACCCCCGGGCAGCGCAGCAGCGCCGCCTCGACCTGGCCGGGTTCGACGCGGTGGCCGCGGACCTTGAGCTGGTGGTCGACGCGGCCCGCGAAGTGCAGGGTGCCGTCGGCCTGCCGGTGGCCGAGGTCGCCCGTACGGTACATGCGCGTGCCCGCCGGGCCGAAGGGGTCGGGCAGGAACTTCTCGGCCGTCAGTCCCGGCCGGTGCAGATAGCCGCGGGCGAGCGCGGCGCCCGCGATGAAGATCTCGCCGGTGGTGCCGGGCGCGACAGGTTCCAGGTCCTCGCCCAGTACGTGGACGTCGGTGGCGTGGATGGGCTCGCCGAGCGGCACGGTGTCCCAGTCGTCCTGGAGGGGTCCGGCGAAGGTCGTGCAACTGATCGTGGCCTCGCTGGGGCCGTAGTCCGCGAGCCAGTCGACGTCAGCGGCCCACTCCAACTGCCGCCAGCGGCGCAGCACGTCGGCGCGCAGCTTCTCCCCGCCGACGAAGACGAGGCGCAGCGCGTCGGGCTTCGGCGCTCCGGCGGCGCTCAGGTCCTCGGCCCAGCGGTGCCAGTACGAGCTGGGCATGCTGACGACGCTGACCCGGGCGCTGTCCAGGAGGGCCGTGAACTCCCTTGTCGAAAGCACCCGTTGCGTGGGCAGGACGAGCGTCGCGCCGCCCAGCCAGGTGGGCAGGATCTCCTCCAGCGCCGCGTCGATGGCCAGCGAGGTGAACTGGAGGACGCGGTCACCTGGGCGGATGCCGAGCGCTCGGGTCATGTGCAGCGCGTGGTTGACCAGCGAGGCTCCGGCGACGGCGACGCCCTTCGGCTTCCCCGTCGAGCCGGAGGTGTGCACGACGTACGCGAGGTTGTCCGCGCGCACGGGCACGGCGGGGTCGGCGGTGTCCGGGTGCGTGCCGTTCTCCCGGGAGAGGTCCCCGGTGAGGTGCACGGCGGACAGGTCCACGACGCGTACGGTGCCGCCGAGGCCGGAAGCCGCTGACGCGGCCGACGTCCCCGAGGCCGCCGACGCCGCCGAGGCGCGAGATCCGAGGCGCCCGTCGACGAGCAGCGCGGCGGCGCCCGCGTCACGCAGCGCGGAGGCCACGACCTCGGCGGGGTGCGCCGGGTCGAACGGCAGGCAGGCGCCGCCCGCCTTCCACACGCCCAGCACCCCCACGAGCATCGACACGGAGCGCTCCATGGCGATGCCGACCAGGGTCTCGGGGGTGATGCCGGTGGCGACGAGGTGGTGGGCGAGGCGGTTGGCGCGCGCGTTCAGCTCCGCGTAGGAGACCTCTTCGCCGCCGTGCACCACCGCGGTCGTCTCCGCGTACCGGCGCGCTGCCTCCTCGAAGAGGTGGTGCGGGCAGCGGGCCGCGGCAGGTGTGTTGGCCGTCATCAGCGGTCCGCTCCCGTCACCGTCGTCTTCTTCGGGTTGCCCTGGGCGCGCCCGATGTCGAGGAAGCCCAGGATCGCGGGGACCGGGGAGATCACGCGGTCCACGCTGTCGAGTTCGGCGCGGTAGCGGCTGCGTACGTCGGGCAGCCTGCTCCAGTGGGTGGGCGGGCGCAGGTGGTGTTCCTGGTGGTAGCCGTCGTTGAAGGTGAGGAGGTTGTAGACCCGGCCGTAGTGGCTCACCGAGTTGGCGTAGCGGCTGTCGGGCTCGGCGCCGAAGTGGCGGTAGTAGTTCTGCACGTTGACCAGGACCAGGCCGAGGAAGACGGCGGGCAGATAGCACATGAGGAGCCACTGCCAGGAGAGGGCGCCGAGCAGGCAGACGAAGGCGAAGTGCGCGAGCCGGTCGAGCCGCACCTGACGCAGCTCCACGCCGCGCGGCCCAGGCGACCGCGAGGCATAGCGCAGCGCCGACTCGTGCGGGCCGACGCGGAACAGCCGGGTGACGGAGAGGAGCGCGGTGGCCAGCGAGAGCATCGAGTCGAGGGCGCCGCCGACGATGTAGCGCAGCAGCCCCGCGTGCTCGCCGTCGCGCCCGTCGCGGTACGTCGAGGAGGTGTCCTTCGTCGTCCCGTCGGCCGCCTGCCGGTCGTTGTTGTACCGGTGGTGATTGCGTACGTGACTGAGCTCGTACTCCTGTACGGACTGGGCGATGCTCGCCGAATTCATCATCGACACGGCCCCGTTCAGCACCTGCGAGCGGAACCACGGCTGATGGGTGAACAGGTGCGAGATAATGATGATGTTGTACGTCATCATGAATACGAGGAGGGCGAACGATCCTATTCGGGCCGCTGTTCCCGCCCCGCCCCAGGAGGCCGCCAGAACAATCGTCGCCCCGAATTGCGCAAGGCTCAGGGCGACCAATACAGCGTCGAGCGGACTGTTTCTCCATACCGTCTTGGACTTCAATTGGTCTCCAGGGCCTGCGTCGAAGGACAGCCGTTCGGCCGCCGTTTCACTGCAAGTGCAGAGCAATACGATGGTGGACTTGCCCGGCCCAGTCAATGTTGTCCGAAGAGCACTGAAGAATCAGTTCTGAGCGGCCCTGAGCGGCTCTGATCCGCCGACGGAAATGTCAGACGGACTTGCCGATGCTCCTGGCTTCCGCCTCTTTCGCGAAGTCGTCCCACACTTTCGCGTAACCGCGCGCTAGCCGCGCGACGATGTCCACGCAGTGCGGGGGTATCGCCTCGACGAAGCGCGCGGACTCCTCCGTCGCGGCGCGGTGCCTGTCCAGCCAGCGCAGCAGGGAGCGCCCCGACTCGCTGAGCCGCAGCGAGGGATCCTTGCGCAGCCCGGCCAGCGCGGTCTCCGGGTCCTCCGGCGGTGCCACCCGCACCCGGCTGCTCTCGCGCGTGACCCGTGCCGTGGTCACGGGGCGGCGGCGCTGCCTCGCGGGCACCACGTCCTCCCCGGCCAGCAGGCGTTGCCGCACGTCATGCACCGTGGAGGGGGAGACTCCCGCCTCCCTCGCGACCTCCCGCAGGGAGGAAGCGGGCCGCTCGGCCAGGAGCTGGCCCGCCTTGATCCGGCCCTCCGCGCTGCTGAGCGGGCGCAGCCGTCCGTCCCTGCCGAACCTGGCGTTCGACTGTGTACTTTCCTCAGTCGATCGCCGCCGTAGCTCCCCCACCGTCTTGGCCGACAGGCCCGTGGCCAGCGCGACCCTGCGGTCGGACCACCGCGTGTGCGAGGCCAGGATCCGGCCCGCCGCTGCCATTCGGTCGGCGTGCGCGAGGGGAAGTCCGTGGCTCACGTTCATCTTCACCGCGAGGACGAAAGCATCCGCTTCCCCACCCTCGTAGATGACGGCCGGAATGGAGGTCTCCCCGCGTAGCGTGGCGGCACGGACGCGATGTAATCCGTCGATGACCCGCATGGCGGGTGCGTGTACGAGGATGGGCGGCAACTGGCCTTCCACTTCCGCCAGTGCCTGCGTGTGCCGACTGTCTTCACCGTCCTGGCGGGGTGAATTGTCGAGCACCAGCGTCGAAATCGGCACCGTGACCGTCAAAGCCCCCTCAAGGACTTTACAGATCCACGCTTCCAGGTCTGCATTCTCGCCGCTTTGCTCGGAGCCTGACGCCCCCGATGATTCATTTCCGAGCATCGTTCACTAGCACCTTTCAAACGCGGATGGATCGACCTGTGCCCCATGTCGCTCTATCGCCAGAAAGGCGGGTATCCCGCTTTTGTGGTCAGTCGCACAGTACGTCAGCCACTTGCACACCGCACCACCACATCTCACGTTTTGTTCGAACCTCCAGACCTAAGATTGACGGATTGAACACCTCTACCGCTTGGGATATGGAGGTTTGTCCGAGGCTCAACCATCGTTCCGTCACCAGCCGTTGAACGCGGGCCCGGAGGGGGTGCGGAGAAGGGGGAAGATCAGCCGGCAGAACCGGCAGAAGGGGAAGAAGGGGAAGAGGCCCGCTCCGCCACGGGTGCCCTGCGGGCCTCGCCCCAGGAGACCGCGGAGAGCAGCGGCCCGGTGATGGCGGTGGTCACCACCGCCATGATCAGCAGCGCCAGATACATGGGTCCGGTCAGGATCCCCGTGCTGTGCCCCACGGACAGCACGATGAGTTCCGTCAGACCCCGGGTGTCCATGAGCACGCCGATGCGCAGCGACTCCCAGCGCGACTGGGACCCGAGCCTGGCCCCCGCGTAGCCGCCCCCGGTCTTGCAGACGAAGCCGAGCACCGTCACCAGCAGGACCAGGGTCCAGGAGGTGGCGCCCATCGCCTTGGTCAGCACGGTGACCCCGGTGGTGACGAAGAACAGCGGCACCAGCCTGCGCCCGATCCTGGTCACCCTGGCCACCGCGCCGTTCCAGGGCAGCAGCGCCCCGCGGGGCACCGCCGCGCCCACCAGCACGGCGCCGAACACGGCGGTCAGGCCCAGCCGTTCGCTGCCCAGCCCCGCGGTCAGCGCGAGGGCTCCCAGCAGCAGCGCGGTCAGCAGGGGCCGGCCCTCGAACAGGCGGCACACGGCCTTGCCGCGCAGCACCCACCGGAGGAGCATCGCCCCGACGGCCCCGGCGGCGAAGACCGCCATCGTGCGCGCCGTGCCGCCCGCCGAACCGGTGTTGAGGCTGACGGCGACCGACAGCAGCAGCCACCCCGCGATGTCCTGGATGACGGCGGCGGTCAGGGCGAGGTTGCCGCTCGTGGTGCGCGCCAGTCCGAGGTCTTCCAGGAGCCTCGCCAGCACCGGCACGGCCGTGATCGAGAGCGCCGTGGCCATGTAGATCACCAGCGCGGGCCAGGTGGCGTGCCCCCGCAGGGACGGGTCGCCGTCGAGGAGGAGCCCGCAGGCCAGCAGGGCTCCGCCGCACAGCGGGACGACGAACGACCCGGTGGACACCCACGCCACCGAACGGCGCGTGAACCGCGCCTCCTTGGGGTGTATGCCGTGCGCCACGCCGACGAGGAAGAGGACGAGGCCCGCCTCGGTGAGCAGTTTCAGGGCGTCGAGGACATGTGCCGGAAGCACCCGGTCAAGGGCTTCGGGCCCGGCGAGGGCGATCAGCAGGGGTCCCGCGGCCAGGCCGACGGCTATCTCCCCGATCACTCTGGGCTGGCGTAACGTCCGGGCTATGATTCCGCCGACGTGAGCGAGCAACAGCGCGCCCACCCCCGCCACGACCACGTGCACGCTCCCCCACGGGACATCGTCGACGCCCACTCCTGACCCTCCCCGTTCCGGCCGATGCGGCACAAGACGCGGCATGTGCGTCGCGCTCCGGCGAAGGCGGAGAGAGTCGCGAGGCCACGCATTTATGAGCCACGAATTTTGGCCGATCCTATAGCCGTGCGCACATCACGTCGAGCGGTGACAGGTCCGCACTCGATCACGGAATTGCCGCCCTGACGTGGGGTGTTGTTTATTTTTTCCGCACTTTCAAGGCAATTAAGGGCCCGGGAGGAAAAGTGATTCCCCACCTTCTCGAAGACCTGCGGAAGAGGGACATCCTCATCTGGGCGGAAGCCGGGCGCATCCGGTACGACGCGGCGCCCGGCGCGCTGACGCCCGAGGTCGTCGGGCGACTGCGGGAGCACCGGGAGGAGATCCTCCGGCATTTGGAACGGGACGGTGATCTTCCGGACGCCGCACAGGACGCCCACGTCCCTTCGGGCCCCGAAGGCGGCGGGGGCGGCGAGATCCGGCTGCGCCCACTCCTCCGGGAGGCGGGCGGCGCGGGAGCGAACGGCACCGGAACGGCCCGCGCCGTGGTCTTCGTGCTGCCGCCCGCGGGCGCGGGACCCGCGATGTTCCAGCGCTGGCGTGAGGAGGTCCCGGCGGACCTGGACGTCGTGCTGGTGCACGCGCCCGGCAGGGAGGAGCGGCTGGAGGAGGCGGCGTACACGCATGTGGCGCCGCTGGCCGACCGCGTCGCCGAGGCGGTCGGCTCCTACGACGACCGCGCCTTCGTCCTCCTCGGCCACAGCGCGGGCGCGCTGGTGGCCCGCGAGGTGGCGCGGCGCGTCGGCTCGCCGAGGCTGCGGCTGCTCGCGGTCGCCGGGTCCCCCGCGCCCGACGCGGTGACCGGGGACGAGGCGGAGGCCGACGACGGGACGCTGCTCGACGCGATGGCCGCCTGGGGAGGCACGCCGGGGGAAATTCTCGCGGATCCCGACGCCTGTTCGGTCTTCCTGCCGTGCCTGCGCGCCGATCTCTCGGTGGTGGCCAGTTGCCGGAAATCCCCGGAGGCGCGGGAGAGGCTGGATATTCCGGTGATCGCTTTCAGTGGTACGGAGGACCAGGTGGTGACGCATGAGGAAATGCGCGACTGGCGCCACTGGACGGACGGTTCCTTCCGTATTCACCGCGTGCCGGGAGGCCACTTCTTTCCGGTCACCAGCGGTGCCGCGATATTCGCGTCGATCACGCGGGCCCTCGACGACCGGTGACGACGGGCTCCGACGGGTGAGCGCGTGCCCGGCAGCGGAGTGCCGCACGGCGCGGTATGGGAAGAACTGCCAATCGACAAGATCAACAGGAGCTGCTGAACTCTGCGGAGGAGGCGGAACGCTGCCTCCGCGCCGACGGTGGGCGTGGAGTCCCGGCACGCTTCCTCGGCGGCGCCCCCCGCCCCCAGACCCTGGGCCACCGGACGGCGCTCGCCCGGCACCCCGGTGCTCCGGCCTCACCCCCGTAGGCCGGAGCACCGGGGCAGGGCCGGCCGCTTGCCTCCGGGTCCCGTGCCCGGCCTCGGTACCATGGCGCGACGGTTGCAGACGACTGGGTCCGGATGGTGCGAGGGATGGTCCGATTCTCCGCCCGTGACGCCGAGATCACGGCCGAGATCGCGCGTGTGGGCACGCTGCCCGGGGAGGCCGCCGAGCGGGCCGAGGCGCTGCTGGCCCCCATCCGCCGCCTCATCTCGTACGACGCCGCCTTCATCCACCTCTACGACCCGGACCGCAGCCTCCAGGTGCCGCTGCTGCACGAGGGGTACGACGAGCAGGTCGGGCGGTACATGACGACGCCCGAGTTCACCGCTGACGTGGACGGTGCCGGTGGCCAGGGCCACCGCCCCTTCCGGCTCAAGGACCTCTCCCAGCACTGGTCGGAGATCCCGCTGTGGGCCGACTACCTCTCCCCCGCCGGGTTCCGCGAGGGCATCGGCGTGCCGCTGCGTACCGCTTCCGGGAGCTACCTGGGCTTTCTCGGGGTCACCACCGTCGAGAGCCGCCCGCCCGCACCCTCCGTACGGGACCGGCTCGGCGCGCTGGCCTCGCTGATCGCGCAGGCCGTCGACCCGCTGCGCTCCCTCACCGCGCGCGCCTCGCTCGTCGCGGGGGCCACGGCCGCCGTGGTACTCACGCGCGCTGGGCGTACCTCGCCGCTCCCCGGGCTGCCCGGGCACCGGCTGCTGACGGAGGGCTCGCCCGTACTGGCCGCCGCCGAGGCGCAGTTGGCCGAGGGCCACGAACACTCGGTCTTCCTCGCCCCGGACGGGGAGGCCGCCGCGCCTCCCTCGGTGCTGCGGGTCACCGTGCTCTCCTGTCCCCGGCAGCCGCCCGGGCATCTGTACGGCCTGGTCCTGCTCTCCCCGCCGCCCGAGCTGCACGGTCTGACGAGGCGGGAACTGGAGCTGTGCGGGCACCTGGTGCGGGGCGCCTCCAACGCGGAGATCGCGGCGGCCCTGGCGATCACGCCCCGTACCGTGGCCGCCCATCTGGAACACGTCTTCGCCAAGCTCGGCGTCTCCTCGCGGAGCATGGCCGCTGTACGGGTGCTGCGCCAGGGCCTGCATCTGCCGCCCCAGGTGGTCGCGTAGGGGCACGGGGGCGCGGGGTGCGGCGAGGTGTGGCCGGGCGGAATGGCCCGGTGGCACGATCTCGCCATTATTGGTCTGGACCTTGCCTCGTGCGGCGGACGCGCGGTTGAGTGCCTCCACCCCCACAACGAGGAGCGACCTCATGTCGTCAAGACGTGTCATGTCCCTGCTAACCGCACTCGTGGTCGGCGCCGCACTCTGGGCCCTCGCCCCGATGGCCTCCCAGGCGTCGACGTCGAAGCCCTCGGAGCCGTCGAAGGCCGCGGCCGAATTCGTGGTCACAGAGGCGCAGTTCAACCAGATGTTCCCGAACAGGAACTCCTTCTACACGTACCAGGGCCTCACCGAGGCGCTCGGCGCGTACCCGGCCTTCGCCAACACCGGCAGCGACACGGTCAAGAAGCAGGAGGCCGCCGCCTTCCTGGCCAACGTCAGCCATGAGACGGGCGGGCTGGTCCACATCGTCGAGCAGAACCAGGACAACTACCCCCACTACTGCGACTCCACCCAGCCCTACGGGTGCCCCGCTGGCCAGGCCGCGTACTACGGCCGCGGGCCCATCCAGTTGAGCTGGAACTTCAACTACAAGGCCGCGGGCGACGCCCTGGGCATCGACCTCCTCAACGATCCCTACCAGGTGGAGAAGAACGCGGCCGTCGCCTGGAAGACCGGCCTGTGGTACTGGAACACCCAGTCGGGGCCCGGCACCATGACCCCGCACGACGCGATGGTCAACGGCAAGGGCTTCGGCGAGACCATCCGCGCCATCAACGGCACCCTGGAGTGCAACGGCGGCAACCCGGGCCAGGTGCAGAGCCGCATCGACGCCTACCAGCGCTTCACCGGCATCCTCGGGACCACGCCCGGCGACAACCTGAGCTGCTGAGGCCGGTGCGGGGCCGCCGGAAAGTGTTCCGGCGGCGCTGACCGATGTCCGAGTCGAAGCCCCGGGGCGGGTGTCCCGGGGCTTCGGCGTGCGGGCGACCTTGAAAGCCGGCCGTACTGAAGGACGTCTCCGGTGCCCTCGTCGGGCATCATGATCGTATGACGAACAATGAGCAAGCCGGCGTACCGTCCATCGGCAAAGGGCTCGTCGTGGGCCTGCTGATCGGCATTCCGGTGGGGCTCGTGCTCGGGTGGGCTGTTTTCGGCAACATGGCGATGGGCCTGGTGCTCGGCGGAGGTGTCGGCGGAGTCCTTGGTGTCACTTTCCGTGGGGCGCGGCGCTCGTAGCGCCAGTTCCCGTACTGCTCTTCGGCGCCGGGTGAACCGGACACCGTGATCGTGGCCGACGGGCAGCCCTCCCGGGAGGGCTGCCCGGGCCGTTCACGGCAGTGCGGTGGCCAGGGCGCGGGTGCCCGGTGCGCAGCGGGCGCGCAGTGCCCGCTGTTCCGCAGCCGGCAGCCGGTCCGCTGCGCCGCGGCGCCCGGCGTCCAGCCTCCGCGCCGCGGCCTCGGTCCACTCCGGGTGCGGCGCGACGCCGATGTGGTCGGCGAGCCGCTTCAGATGGTGTTCCGGCGCTTCGAGCAGATCCTCGAAGGCCAGTGACATCCTGATGTCGGCGGGGAGCTGGGCCAGGTGTGTCAGGCCCGTGGTGATCATCGTGGACCACAGCTCGCCGTACCGCTCCACCGGCACGTGCCGCGCCAGCGCGGCGTCCAGGTCGAAGGTGTCGTCGCCGAGCATCCGCCCCAGTTCGGCGGCGGCGTCGGCGCCCTCACGCTCCGCGAGGTCGGCCATCAGCAGGACGAGCTGGAAGCCGGGGTGGCGGCTCATCGACACCGCGCAGTCGGGGCCTTCGCGGTGGAGGTGGACGAAGCGCGCCTCGGGGAAGTGCGCGCGCAGTTTCGGCACCAGCGCGAGCGAGAAGCCCGAGCGTTCGACGGCCACCTCCCGTCCGCAGCGCTCGGCGAGCGCGGCGAACAGCGCGCGGTAGTGCCCGGCCACCGGGCCCGTGGGGCGGTCGGCGAGCAGCGGGCGCAGGTGGTCGAAGAGCGCGTCCGGGTCCGGGGTGAGGTGCGGCAGGGTGGTCAGGCACACCGCGGGCACACCCGTGTCGCCGGTGAAGCGTCCAGGGCCGCGCGGGTAGAGGTGTTCGGGCAGCGGTGTGCCGCGTCGGATCATGCGGTCGGCGAAGGGGCGCGGCGAGGCCAGCAGTTCCCAGAACCGGTCCCCGCTCACCTCTTCCTCGGGGAGCGCGCCGGGCTCCAGCGTGGTGAACAGTTCGCTCAGGCTGAGCACCGACGGATGGAGCCGCAGTATCTCCGAGAGCGCCGTCGAACCGCACCGTCCTGTGCCGACGACGAAGGTCAGCGGGGGTCGGAGCATGGTGGACGCCCCTCAGTACCCGTAGCGGGAGCTGACCCGGCGCGGGTAGTAGCGCTCGTCGCCGTCGGGTGTGTGGTCGGGGCGGCGCGGGGCCCCGCCCTCGGGGTGGTCGCCGAGGACCGTCACCCGCTGGCCGAGGCGGTAGTCCTGGTAGTCGTTGACGGCCATGTGCTGGGTGGCGCGGTTGTCCCACAGCGCGACGGTGTGCGGCGACCAGCGGTGGCGGCAGGAGAAGCGGGGCTGCTCCGAGTGCTCGAAGAGGTGCTGGAGCACGGCGTCGCTCTCGTGGCGGCTGAGCTGCGGTATGTGCGACGTCCACATCCGGGTGACGTAGAGGGAGCGCCGTCCGGTGACGGGGTGGACGCGTACGACGGGGTGTTCAGCCGACAGTTCGCCGACCTGGGGCGCCTTGAGCACATGGACGGCGGTGAGGCCCTCCAGCATCTCGCGGAACGGTGCGGAGAGTGTCTCGTAGGCGAGGTACTGGTTGCTCCACATGGTGTCGCCGCCCGCGGGCGGACACGTGACCAGGTGCAGGATCGAGGCGATGGGCGGGCTGGGCTGGAAGGTGACGTCGATGTGCCACTCGTCGGCCTTGCCGCCCTTGTCGGACTCGATCAGTGTGACCTCGGGGAAGCCCTCCAGCTTGGGCAGGAACGGGTGCACCTCGACCTCGCCGAAGCGGCGGCCGAACGCCACATGTGCCTCCGGGGTCAGCTCGTGCTGGTCGGGGAAGAAGAGCACGAGGTGACGCAGCATCAGTTCGTGGATGCGCTCGAACTGCTCGTCGTCGACCCGGCCCAGGTCGACTCCGCACACCTCGGCCCCGATGGCCCCGGAGACGGGCTGGACGTGGAGCTGCGGCTCGGCGGGTGCGTGCGTCGCGGGTGTTGCTGACACTTCGGTGTCTCCTGACGTGTGTACGGGCGGGCGGCGGTACGGGGACGTGTGTCGCGGCGGTGGTGCGGTGGTGGTGGTGCGTCAGGCCGTGGGGACGCGGTGGGCGCGGGGATCGGGGAGCAGGCCGATCTGCTGCAACCTGTCCAGGGGTGTGAGCGGCCGGGGCCCGAGGCCCGCCATGTTGTGGGTGACGGTGTGCAGCAGCCGGGCGTTGGCCCCGGTGCAGCGCACGGCTCTGCGCCCCACCACACGCCCGGGCCAGGCCAGGTCCGTGACCATGCGCGCGGCGTTGGCGCTGGTCTTGGCGGCCTGGACGAGCGTGGGCCGCCGCTCCTCCTCGTACGCGCGCAGGGCCGCGTCCGCGGCGGCGGCCCCGAGTCGCGCGCCGCCGTCCCCGGGTGCCGAGCCGTCGAGCGCTCGCGCGATCTGCTCGGCGAGGGAGGCGGCGCTGGTGATGGCGGTGTTCATGCCCTGCGCGGCCATCGGGTGCACGGCGTAGGCGGCCTCGCCGACGAGGGCCAGGCCAGGTGCCGCGAGACGGTCGGCGAGGTAGCGGCCGACGGCGAACGTCTGCTTGCTGCCCACGGCCTCGGGCAGCGCGGGGACGAGTCCGTCGAGCGCGGGCACCTCGCGGACCGCGCGGGCGAGCCAGTCCGCGAAGCCGTCGGCCGTCAGTCCGCGCAGCTCGTCCGGCTCCGTCTGGAGGTAGAGCCGCACCCGGCCTCCCGGCAGCGGATACACCAGGCGCAGCCCGCGGTCGGTGAGATAGGCGGAGAAGTCGTGGGGCAGGGGGCCGGGCGGGGTGAGTTCGAGGGAGACGAGGCGGTGCGGGTACTCCACGCGCTGCCCCTCGATCCCGGCGGCGCGGCGCAGCCGGGACGAGATGCCGTCAGCGGCGACGACCAGCGGTGCCCGTACCTCCACCGCCTCCGCTGCCGCAGCACGGGTGTCCTGGCTCGTCAGGAGCACCCCGCCCACCCGCCCGTCGTCCTCGCGCAGCGCTTCTCGCACGAGGGTGCCCCGGCGCAGCTCCACCGTGGGCGGCAGGTCCTGGGCGAGGGTGTGCAGGATGGCGAGGTGTTCGTGGGCCAGCAACTTGCGGTCCCCCTCGGGCAGTTGCCCGTAGTCCAGGGTCATCAGCGGAGCGCCACGGTCGCTGCGGACGACGAGCCGGTCCAGGCCGACCGCGCCTCTGCGGCGCAGTGCCTCCTCCGTGCCCCAGCGGCGCAGGACACGGAGTGCTCCGGGCTGGAGCACCTCGCCCTTGGCGACGTCGCGGGGTGTGTGCTGCTTGTCCAGGACCAGTACGCGCAGGCCGAGTCCGCCCAGCCCGCGCGCCGCCGCCAGCCCCGCGACCCCGGCGCCGCACACCACGGCGTCGTAGTCGTAGTCACGGCTGAGGTGGACGCCGTGGCGGGATCTGCTCGTCATGCCTGCTCCCTCCGCGACGGGGCGCCGGGGTGCGCGACGGTGGTGTGTTCAGGAGTGGTGTGTTCAGGAGTGGTGTGTCCGGTGCCGACGTGTCCGGTGCCGTCGCGGGACGCCGTGCGCAGGCGGGCCAGCGCCTTGAGCGCCAGCGCGGTGGCCAGTACGCGGTCCGTGTAGCGGTAGCAGTGGCGCACGTACTCGTTGACGGGGCCGCCTGGCCAGGTGCCGTCGGGTTCCTGACGGTCCAGCAGCCAGCTCGCCGCAGCCGCGACGGGCGCACTCCCGGGCCCCTCCCCCGCCGCAAGCAGTGCGTGCAGGGCCCACGCCGTCTCCTCGACGGTCCCCTCGGCGGGCGGCACTGGGGTGGGCAGCCCGGGGTCCTCTCCCCCGGTGTCCCATGCCCCGTCGCCGCGCTGCGTGCGCAGCAGCATGTCCCGCGCCCGGCGGGCCGGACCGCTGTCGCCCCGCCCTGCCCGCGCGAAGGCCACCAGCGCCGCCGAGGTTCCCGGGACGCGTCCGCGGTACCACATGGCCGCGAGCGAGCCGTCCTCCTCCTGCTGTCGTGCCAGCCACTCCAGTGCGCGCGTCACCCGCGCGTCGCCGCGCGTCGCTCCGCAGTCGAGCAGTGCCAGTGCCGCCTTGGCCGTCATCTGCGGGCAGGGGCCGAAGCCGCCGGGACGGCTGTCGCGTACCGCCAGGGACCAGGAGCCCTTCTTGTCCTGCATGGCCGTGAGCCAGGCCAGCCCCCGCCGCGCGTGGTCGTCCTCGGGTCCGCCGGGCAGCCGGTGCAGGAGCGAGCTGATCTCGGCCGTCTCCAGTGCCATGGGCCAACTGCGGTCTGTGGAGAACCCCCAATGCCCGGCGGGGCACGCCAGCGCGGAGAAGGGCACGTCCTGCTGCCGGGCACGGAACATGTCGCGGGCCGGGGTGAGCCGTGGGTCGGCGGCGTATCCGGCCTCCAGCAGGGCCGAGGTGGCGAAGCTGGTCCAGGTGATGTCCAGCGGCATCAGGTCCCAGCCCCCGGCAGGGCGCGCGGTGTCCGTCAGCCAGCCCGCCGCCGTGCGGGCGATGTCCGGGGCCAGCCCGGACCTGCCGACGCCGATGGTGATGAGGCTGGTGAGCCACGGGTCGCCGCTGAAGGACCCGGCGCCGCGCTCGCGCTCGTACGCCTGGCGCACCAGCGCGAGCGCGCGGGGCCGGGTGAGCCCGTCGAGGCGCCGTCCCAGCGGCCCGCGTGCGCGGTGCGCCGACTGGGCCAGCGCCATGGCGCTGAAGATCGGCAGCCGCAGGCTGAGCAGCCGGCGGGCGAGGCCGGGCAGGAGCAGGAGTTCGGCGGGCAGCCGGGGCGGTCCGGCCGGGTCGCGTCGGCCCGCCAGCACGTCGAACTGCCGGACGAGCCCCGCCATGGCGGGCTCCGGCAGCGCTTCCGCGCCGCCGCTCCGGTGCAGCAGGTCCTGGGCCGCGGTGATGACCCGGGTGCGCTCCGGCGCGGCCAGTCGGAGCGCGGCGGTGACGGCTGCCGTGCTGAGGGTCTCGGTGCCCACACCGGCCATGGCCCAGCCGCCGTCGTCGCGCTGGGTCGCGCACAGCCGCTCGACGGCCGCCTCACGCAGCGGCAGCGGCACCGGCTCCGCCCCGTGTGCGGCTGCGGTGTGGAGGGCGAGGAGCACGGCGGCGGTGTTGGCGGGCGAGAAGCGGTCCTCGTCCGGGGCGAACACCCCGTCGTCCCGGCGGCCCGCGAACAGCGCCTCGGCCCCCTTCGGGACGGCGCGCTCCACGCGGTCGAGCACGGCGGTGTCGGGCATCGGCGGGGTCATCCTTCCGGTTGCGCGGTGCGGGGCGTGCCCAGGCGCGGGGGTGACGCTGGCGAGGTGGTGGGCGGTGTGGTGGGCGGTGCGGTGGCGTCCTCGCGGTCGCCGTCCACCGGGTCAGGGAACTCGTGCCGCGCCCGCATGTGACGCTGCGTCAGGAGGCTGACGGCCAGCACGGGTACGAGCAGGCAGAGCGCGGGCAACGCGCCCCAGCCGGCCGCGGTGAACGCCGCGGCGAGCACCAGCCGCTCCCCCACCAGTACCTCGTGTGCGCGCAGCGCGGCCCGTGGTGTCGGCGCCGCCGAGCGCAGCAGGGGCACCAGCGCGCACGCCCCGGCCACGGCGGCGAGTGCCAGCAGCGTCGCGGCGGCGACGGGGTGCGCTGCGAGCACGAGGTGGCACGTGCCCGCGGCGAGGGCGAGCACGTAGAGCGCCGAGGCCACCCGTACGGCGTGCCCGAGCCCGTGCCGTACCGGCAGCGTCAGATAGCCGCCCGCCCGGTCCCCTTCCACGTCGCGGAGGGTGCCGACGAGGTTGGACGCCGTGTCGTGCGGGAGGAAGGCGAGGGCCACGAGCAGCACCCCCCACGAGGGCAGGTGGCCGGGCGGCACGGTCACCGCGGCGCCGAACAGCACGGCCAGGGCGCTCAGCAGCCCCCGTACGCCGTTGCCGAGGATGCCCCGGCCCTTCAGCACACGGCTGTAGGCGACGATCCCCGCCAGCGCCAGCACGACGAAGCCGACGACGGGCCAGTTGACGCCGAGGACGATCAGCGCGGCGAGGAGCACGGCGCCGACGCCGCACGCGCGCGCTGTCCCCGCGCTCAGCCGCCCCGAGGGTATGGGGCGCTGCGGCTTGCCGATGGCGTCCAGTTCGCGGTCGAAGTAGTCGCCGAGATAGTGCCCGCCCAGCCAGCCGAGCGTGGGGCACAGCCACGCCGCGACCACACCTTCTCCGGTGACGGCGCCGCCGCCGCAGGCCGCGCCCGCGAGCCCGAGCAGGCCGGGGTAGGCCAGGGTGTAGGGGCGCCAGGTCTCCAAGTGGGCGCGTACGGCCGCGCCGTGACGCGCCCTCACAGGTTCCGGTCCGCTGCCAGATCGGCCACGGCGGCCAGCGCGCTCCTGGCCTCTCCTGCGGGCAGGTCCAGCAGCGCGGCCTTGGCCCGCGCGGACTCGGCCAGCGCGTCGGCGCGGGCCAGTTCCAGCGCGCCGGTCGCGGTCAGCAGCGTGCGCACGGTGCGCAGCGCCTCCTCGGGCGGCACGGTGCCGTCGAGTGCCTCCGTCAGCCGCCGCCGGTCCCGCTCGTCGGCCCACTGCCAGCAGAGCAGCACCGGCAGCGTCGGGCGGCTGTTGGCGAGGTCGCTGAGCACGGGCTTGCCGCTGGTGGTGTCGTCGCTGAGGTACGGGAGCAGGTCGTCGGCCATCTGGAAGGCCCTGCCCAGGTGTTCGGCGTACCGGCGCAGCGCCTCCCGCGCCGTCGGCGGGCCGCCCGCGAGGAGGGCGCCGCCCACGCAGGCGGCGCGGAAGAGGGCGCCGGTCTTCAGCGCGATCATCTTCAGGTACCGCTCAAGTCCGCAGCCGGGCCAGGCGCGCAGTTCGTCCTCCAGCGCCTGTCCGCGGCACAGGTCCACGCCGGCCTCGGCGAGCACCCGTACGACGGCGAGCCTGCGGTCGTCGGGGACCGGGTGGTCGACGTCGGCGGTGTCGACGTCGGCGGCGCGACCGGTGCCGTCCGCGTTCCCGGCGTCATCGGAGTCCCCGGCCACCGCGCGGAACGCGTCGATGATGAGGGCGTCGCCCGTCACGATGGCGTTCGGCACACCGTGCCTGGCCACCACGGTCGGGCGGCCCCGGCGCAGTTCGTCGCCGTCGATCACGTCGTCGTGGACGAGGGAGCCGCTGTGCAGGGACTCGATGCCCAGTGCGGGGCCCAGCGCGTGCGCGCGGGGCAGGCCGAGCGCCGCGGCCGACTCGGTGAACAGCAGCGGGCGCAGCAGCTTGCCGGGCGGCAGCAGCGCGGAGCGGCTCATCGCGTCCACGCCGGTGGCGTCGGCCGGACATCGGCGCTCCAGCTCCTCGCGCAGCAGTGTGAGCGTGCGCTCCAGCGGGTCGGCCGGGGCTGGACCGTCCGGTACGGGGTCGGCGAGCGCGGCCGGGGCGGAGGGTGCCGAAGGGGCCGGTATCGGGGGTGACGGGGTCGGCGCGATGCCCTCCCGCGCCGATCGCGCTGCTCTCGCTGATCGCATGGTCACCGGTCCAGGGAGGCGCGGTAGTCGGCGGCGAGCGCGGCGAACGCGTCGTTCGCCGCGCGTTCGGCGATGGTGACCCGCACGCCCTCGCCCGGTTTCCCGCACACCACCACGCCCCGGTCGGCGCAGTGCTGCGTGAACTCCTCGACGCCCTTCTCCAGCGGCAGCCACACGAAGTTGGCCTCGCTGTGCGCCGAGACCCACCCCTGTTCCGTCAGGACGCGGTGCAGCCGTTCGCGTTCGGCGGCGGTCTCGCGGCACTGCTCGCGTATCTCGGCGCTGTGCGCGAGGGCGGCGACGGCAGCGGCCTGGGCCGGAGCGCTCACCCGCACGAACATCTGGAGCGGGCGCAGCGGATCGAGCAGCGAGGGGTGCCCGACGAGATAGCCGACGCGCAGGCTCAGCAGACCGTACGACTTGGAGAAGGTGCGCACGACGCACACCCGCGGATCCTCGCGGTACAGCTCGATGCCGTCGGGGACGGACCCTTCGGTGGCGAAGTCGCGGTACGCCTCGTCCAGCACGACGGTGACGTGGTCGGGCAGCCGCCGCAGGAACTCCTCGACCGCGCCGGGCCCCACTGCCGTGCCCGTCGGGTTGTTGGGGTTGCAGACCAGCACCATGCGGGTGTCGTCGGTGACGGCGTCGGCCATGGCGTCCAGATCGTGGCGCTCGTCCTTGAGCGGGACGCGCACGACCGAGGACGAGGCGTTGGCCGCCATCATCGGGTACGCCTCCCACGACGGCCAGGCGTGCACGGTGTGGGTGCCGGGTCCGGTGAGGGCGCTGAACAGTTGCTGGAGCAGCGCGCCGGAGCCGGGTCCGACGAGGACGTCCCGCGCGGGCACGCCGAGGTGCTCGCCGATGGCCGCCGACAGTCCGAAGCCGAGCGCGTCCAGCGTCCGGTGGGACCGTGTGGCGGTCTCTCTGACGGCCTCGACCACGGCCGGGAGCGGCGGATGGTACGTCTCGTTCAACGACATCTCGTGCACGGCGGCGCCCGGCGCGATATCCGGCCGCATTCGGTTCCACCCGCTTGAATCTGGCACTTGCCCTCCACCACGGATTCTTTCCGGACGGTAGCCCCTGCGAAACAGCACGGAAACCCGGCAGGGCACGGGACGCTAAACGCGATCACCCATGTGGATTCCGTACGCCAAGCAGGACGATAACCCCGCACCACTTCGCGTGGCCAGGAGTCGATCACATTCTTGTGGGGCAAGCCAAGACCGCGTAATCACCTGCCGCGCGGGCAAATTCTGATCGCTTCCCAGATTCCCGCCGACCATGCGGACGGGAGGCATGTTTCCGGGCAACCGGAATCCTGCGAGTCGCGCCGACCCCTCCTGCCGCCCGGTGACCAGCAGGCTCTCCCCTGCCCGGAGCGCCGCTCAGGGCCCCGGAACGGAAGGCGGAGTCACACCGTCGCACCGGGCCCTGGGAGCGCCCGCGGGATGGGCGGTTCACTCCGCTTCCCGGTTTTCTGCGCCCGTTCCGTGCCCGGTTCCGGTAAAGGCGTCATGGGTTGTCGCGCTCTTCGTGCGACGTCGACTCCGCATCCCGCGCGGAAGAGCGAACGGAACCATCAGGCATTTCGCCTCACTCACCCGTCGGCGCATTCCCCGGGAATCCTGGTGCGGCGCGCGGGACGGGGAGTTCAAGGCGCCGGAATTCTCCCCGGGAGAATGCCCGCCGCGGGCTCCTAGCCGCGCCCCTCGCAAAGCGCTGTCTGCACGGCGGCCTTCATGTCGGCGCTCTGTGCGTCCGAACCGCCCGGGTCGAGGTTCACCATGGCCGTCGCCTGCCTGCCGTCGGTCGTGGCGCCGCCCGCCGTCTCGAACCCGAGGACGTCGCCGGTGTGCCCCCAGTAGCGGCCGCCGCAGGGAAGCGGCCTGCTCTCCAGGCCGAGGCCGTACGCGCGGCCGTCGGGGTTGCCGGTCGGCCGGGTCCGCATCATCTCCCGGAGCTGGCCCTGCCGGAGGAGCTTGCCGCGCACCAACGCGTCCAGGAAGCGGTTGACATCGCCACCGCTGGAGATCATCTCGCCGCCCGCGTTCGCGACGGTGGGGTTGAACGCGGTGATGTCCACGGGCGGTGCTTCCGCGTCAGGGCGCGCGTACCCGCGCGGGTTCGGTCCGGGGATCGACGTGGCGTCTCCCGGCACATAGGTCTCGCGCAGGTCCAGCGGTTCGATGACACGTCGGCGGATCTCGTCGCCGTACGAGTGGCCCGTCACGCTCTCGATGATCATTCCGGCCAGCAGATAGCCCGTGCTGGAGTAGCTCCAGTCGGTGCCCGGCTTGAAGGTCGGGGGGTGGGCGAGCGCGATGTTCACGAGGTCACGGGTGTCGTAGTGCGTGAACGGGTCCTCGATGACCTTCAGCGGGTTGAGGTGGTCGAGGATGTCGGGCAGGCCGCTGGTGTGCTGGAGCAGTTGACGGACCGTGATCTTCCGGCCGTCGTTGCCGTGTCCGCGCACGACGCCGGGGAGGTAGCGCTCCACCGGCGCGTCGAGGGCGATCCGGCGCTCTCCCACCAACTGGAGCACGACCGTGGCCACGAACGTCTTGGTCATGCTGCCGATCCGGAACCTGCTGTCGGGGTGCACGGGTGTGTGGCGCCGTAAGTCCGCGACGCCGCTGGTCAGCACCGTGCTGCCGCGCCGGTCCCGCATCTCCAGGAGCGCTCCGGGCCCGCCGTCGACGGTGGTCAGCCGGTGCAGGAGCGCGCGCAACCGCGCGTGACCGGCCGCGTCGTCGTCCTTCGGTGCGC
Organism: Streptomyces daliensis; assembly: GCF_054782395.1. Lineage (NCBI taxonomy): Bacteria > Bacillati > Actinomycetota > Actinomycetes > Kitasatosporales > Streptomycetaceae > Streptomyces > Streptomyces daliensis. The sequence continues at coordinate 356,804 of NZ_BAAGSO010000094.1, forward strand.
CCGCCGCGACACCGGTCGCCGCGGCCAGCGCGAGCAAGAGTGCGAGTGCGCCGTTCAGTGCGCGCTTGTGCTTGGTCACGTGTGCTCCCTCGGTCGTGAAGGCTCTCGTGCGAGGGAGCGCGGTGTCCGCCCCGCATCGCTGTCCCACGATCTCCGCGGAGAACGAACCGGCGCGATGGTGCGGCCGTCCGGATCGGCGGTGGGGTTAACCCCCTGCCGCGACGAGAGGCACCGGTTCACCTTCTCCACACCGGAAATACCCCGGGAAGGGGAAGTACCCAAAAGAGGGAAAACACCGGGGAAACCGCCCGTCCGGTCCGCCTTTTTCTGCTGCGCACGTACGAGACAAGAATGCACCTGCGAGGCCCGTCACCCTTTTCGGGTGCACTGCTTCCTGGGCGTCTTGACGCTCTGTCCAGCGACAACGCGCAATGGAAACGCGCCGACAGCGGTGACCGAATCAATTCGTCGGCGGCTCACCATAGTTGAAAACAAAAAGGAGGACGGTATGTCCGAGAGCGACGACCTGTTCGAGGAAATGACCATTCCGGAGGCCGAGGAGACATTCGCCGGGCACTCCTGTCTGAGCGCGGCAGCGGCTGCTGACAGCGAGACAGAAGGCGAATAGCCCACCAGGCGTCCCCGGCTCCGCGCGAAGCGGGGCCGGGGACGCTCCCGCCACCGGCCCGTCCCGCCTCCCCCTCTTCCCACTCGCCCCCGCTCCCAGGAAAGCAGGCAGCAGCACGTGAGTTCTCCCCACGCTCCCGCGGTGGCTCCGCCGCCCGCACGCACGACGCCCCGCAGCGACGTACGGCTCGTCCGGCGCGGGGACCATCTGTACGTCTGCACCAGCACGGGCACCTTCCGCGTCGCCACCACGGGCGCGGCGGGGGACAGCGACGCGGTGCCCCTCGACGCCCTGCCGGAACATGTGCTGGAGGGCCTGCGCCGGCGCGGTCTCGTCCGGGACGGTGAAGAGGGCCTGTCGCACCCGCTCTACGACCGGCCGGCGCCTCCCGGCACCGTGACCGTGGCAGACGGACCGCTCGGGGACCACGTCGCGGCACTCCTGTCACGGGCCGGGCTCCGCACGGTGCGCGAGGACCCCGGCGGGAACGGCGGCGCGGACCGGCGGAGGGAAACCACCACCGCCACCGAAGCCGCCGCCACCGCCGCCACCGCCCCCACCGATGCCGCCGTACTGCCGCTCTCAGCACCGGAGCCCGCACTCGTACGGTGGACGCGGACGGCCATCGAACGGAACATGCCTCTGGTGGTGCATCTGAGCACCCCGTCACGGCTGCTGTTCGCCACCCTCCGGCCCCCGCACACGGCCTGTCCGCTGTGTCTCGTGCGCCGTATCCGCGCCAACCACACCTGGCAGGCGGTGGCCGGTCTCCCGCTGGACGCGCTGATGGGCGCGGCACACGACGACGCGTGGCCCACAGCCACCGTCGCCGCCGGGCTGCTGGCCCACGAGGTGCTCACGCTCGGGGGCCCGGGGCCCGCGCCGGACTCCGCCGTGCTCACCGAGGTGGACCACCGCTCGCTGGAGCGCGTCCAGCACGCCACCTTCCACACCCCGGGCTGCCCCGCCTGCTCCTCGCACACCGTGCACACCGTCCCACCACCGGAGGGCGGGCGGGGACGTGACACCCCCGCCGATGACACCGGTACCGACGGTGTGGACGTGCGCGAGAGCTGGGAGCGCATGCGGGGCGCCGTCGATCCGCTGACCGGACTGGTGCTGGAGCTGCGCGTCGACGAAACCGAGGCGCCGGGCGGTACGACGTACGCGCGCACCGCGGGCCGCACGGCCACGAAGTGGTTCTCCCCCGTCTCCGCCGAGGCGCGCGGCGGCGCCGTGAAGGGCGACCCCGTACTGGCGCGGGTCTGCGCGGTCGGCGAGACCATGGAACGCTACGCGGCCGGTGTCTACGACCCGGCGCGGCTCGTCCGCGCCACGTTCGCTTCGCTGGGCGACGAGGCCATCGATCCGCGCACCCTGCCGCTGGGCTCCGACAAGGAGTACGCGGCCCACACCCGCTACGGGCCCTTCGTGCCGGACACCGAGATCGACTGGGTGCCCGGCCGCTCCCTCACCACCGGCCGCACCCGCTACGTACCGGCCTGCGCGGTCTATCTCCCCTACCGCTTCCCCCGCGGCCACAAGGCGTGGTTCGACCCCATCTCGACGGGGCTCGCCGCGGGCAGCGGCTACCACCACGCCGTGCTCGCCGGTCTGCTGGAGGTGCTGGAGCGGGACGCGACGGTGGTGTTCTGGGAGAACAGGCTCGTCCTGCCCACCCTGGACCTGGAGGGGCTGGAGGAGGGCCCGGAGCGGCGGATCGTCCAGCGGCTGCGCTCCGAGGGCGTGCAGCTCACGTGCAAGGACCTGACGACGGACCTCGGCGTCCCTGTCGTCGGCGTCCGCCTCGTGGAGGGCACCCGCGAGCGGCCGGTCGTCGTGCACTCCGCGCGGGCCGACCTCGATCCGCGCGCGGCGCTGCTGGGGGCGCTGGAGGAGGCGTGCCTGGGGCGCGCCGGGACCCGCACCTGGTGCGCACAGCTCGACGCGGGTGCGCGCATCCCAGGCCCTGACGATCTGCTGGACTCGCTCAGGGACTTCAGCCTGTACTACTGGGCTCCGGAGCGCTTCCGCCATCTGGCGTTCTGGGAGGACGGCCCGCTGCGCCCCGTCGCGGAGGCCAGGCCCTCGGAGGGCTTCCGCGCCGACATCGACGAGGCGGTGCGACGCCTCGACGCACGGGGTTACGAGCCCGTCAGCGTCGACATCACACCCATCGACGTGGCGGAGTGCGGGGTATCCGTGGTGCGCACGCTGGTGCCGGGGCTGTGCCCCATCACGCTGCGCAGCGACTTCCACCGGCGCGGCGGCCCACGTGTGCGGCAGGCGCCGCTCGACATGGGGGTGCGCGAGCGCGCCCTCACCGAGGACGAGCTGAACCCCCTCCCACTGCCCTTCCTCTGACGGCACGTCACGTCACGTCACCGCACCCCGCCCCACCTCACCGACGATTGGGTCCGCTTCCATGACCGGCCGACCTCTCTACCGACGCAACCCCGACCTCCTGCTGGAGTGGGACGAGGACGCGGGCGCGGTCCTCGTGGACTGCCTGCGGTGGCGCAAGTTCTCCGCCAAGGCCCCGCTCGTCGATCTCCTGCACCATCTCGACGGGCCGCTCAGCGCCGAGGAGGCGCACGCGAGGTGGCAGGGCGCCGAGGACGCGGAGGACACAGGGGACACAGCGGGCGTGGAGGGGACACGGAAACTGCTGGTCAGGCTCGCCGCCGCGGGCATCGTCCAGCGCTGCGACAAGGAGCACGAGAAGGAAGGGGAGGAAGGGGACGGCGCGCCGGTACGGGGCCGCGGCTCGGGCCTGACCCGGTACGAACTCGCCGCCCACGCGCAGGCGGCCCGTGGCCCCGTGCCCCACGCACGGCAGGGGCCCCCTCCGCCCGCGCGCCTGCGCCACCCCGGCACCACGGCCACGGTGCCCCTTCCTGAGGACCCGGGGCCGCCGAGCCGTCCGCTGTCGCGGGTGCTGGAACAGCGGCGCAGCGTACGCGAGTTCGCGCCGGAACCGGTGCCTCTCGCGCTCGTCGCGGCAGTGCTGGACAGGTCGGCGCGTGTGCGCGGCTATCTGCCGCCCCGCGCGTACGAGCAGACGCAGCGCGCCGCCCCCTCCGGCGGCGGACGGCACAGCCTGGAGGTCTATCTCCTCGCCCGCGACGTGGGCGGACTGGACTCCGGCGCCTATCACTACGACCCGTTCGCGCACGCCCTGCACCGGCTCTCCCCCTGGTCGGACAACCTCTCGGACCTCCAGGACCGTGTGCTCACCACTCCGGCACTCATGGCAGCACCACCCCCGGCCGGGCTGTACCTCACCTCACGCGCCGCGCGCACCGGCTGGAAGTACGAGGGCATGGCCCTCAGCCTCATCTACCGCGACACCGGTTGCCTGATGCAGACCATGTGCCTGGCCGCCACGGATCTCGGTCTCGCCTCCTGTCTGACGGGCCGGATGGAGGCGCCGCCGACGGCTCCGTTCCTCCCGCCCGACGAGCACGACGTCCTGCACGTCGGCAACCTCGCGCTCGGCCTGCCGTCCCCCTCCCCGTCGGTCCCGGTGCCCGCGCCGGAGGCGGACGGCTGAGACACGGGACGGGAAGCGCCCGAGCGGGTCAGCCGCGGTTCCCCCTCAGCAGGCGGAAGTCGGCGGGGTCCAGGGTGCGGGTGCGCGCGGCGTACTCCCGCATGTAGCCGGGCCAGTTGGCGACGTTGCGGCCCGCCGCGTCCCGGTACCAGGAGTCGCACCGCAGCCATGCCGTGCCGTCGAAGCGGCGCCGTACCGCGAGGACGTCCGCGGCCTCCGCTTCGGCGCGCACCTCGATGGCCGCGGCCCGGTGGGTGCGGACGCGCCGCAGCGCCTGGCACAGATAGCGGGCCTGGGCCTGGAGGAAGAAGATGATGGAGCCGCCCGAGGTGTTGGTGTTCGGCCCGTACATGAGGAACATCGAGGGAAAGCCCGGCACCGTGATGCCCAGATGGGCCCGTGGGCCGCGCGCCCACGCCTCGCGGAGGCTCCTGCCCCCGGTTCCGGTGATCTCCATGGGGAGCATGAAGTCGTTCGTCCTGAACCCGGTGGCGTAGATGACGCAGTCCACCTCGTGCGTACGTCCGTCGGCCGTCACCGGGCCGCGCGGCGACATGCCGGTGATGGGTGCCGTGACCAGCTCCACGTTCTCGCCTTGCAGCGCGGGCAGGAACGTGGAGCTGAAGAGCACCCGCTTGCAGCCGAAGGGGTACGTGGGCCATGCCTTGCGCCGCACCTCCGGGTCGCGTAGCTGCCGTCGCATGAAGGCACCCGCCAGCGCTCCGGCGAACCGTCCCAGGGTGCCCGGATGCCGGATCGCGGCCGTCAGCAGTTCCATGGCGGAGAAGAGGACGGCCCGCCACACGGCCCGCAGACCTGGCACCCGGCGCAGCAGCGCCCTGACCGTCCTCGGATACGGACCGTTGCTCAGCGGCAGGAACCAGTTGCCCGTGCGCTGAAACACCGTCAGGCGGCTTACCCGGGAGGCGATCTCGGGGACGAACTGGACCGCGCTCGCGCCGGTGCCGACGACCGCGACCCGTTTGTCCCGCAGGTCGTAGCCGTGGTCCCAGCGCGCCGAGTGGAAGCTGTGCCCCTCGAAGGCCGCCCGGCCCGGGAGTGCGGGCACGGCGGGCTGGTTGAGCTGGCCCGTCGCCAGCACGAGGGCTTCCCCGTGCCAGGTGTGCCGCTCCCCCGCCGCGTCCCGGGCGTGCACCGTCCACCGGCACGCGTCCTCGTCCCAGTGGCACGAGGTCACCTCCATCCCCGTCACGACCGAGCGGTCGACGCCGAACTCGGCGGCGACACCCCGCAGATACTCCAGGATCTCCGGCTGCGGGGAGCACAGCCGCGACCAGTCGGGGCGCTGTGCGTAGGAGTAGGAGTAGAAGTGGCTGGGCACGTCGCAGGCCGCTCCGGGGTAGCGGTTGTAGTGCCAGGTCCCGCCCGGTTCCGGGGCCGCCTCCAGCAGGGTCAGCTCGTCGAACCCGTGGCGTCGCAGTTCGATCGCGGCGGCGATGCCGCCGAAGCCCGCTCCGACGATGATCACTTTCACGTCCGCGCTCCCGTCGTCCGGCGGCCCGGCCGCGCACGCCTCCACAGCGGTACCGCTCCGCTCTCCCTCGCGCCCGCCACCACCCTCCCACCGCCGCGAAGAGCGCGTCACGCCGCGAGCCCCCGGGCATGGAGAAGTCCCCGGCGAGGGCCGCGCCCTCGCCGGGGACTCGCGAGGAGGCAGGCCCCCCGTCGGCCCGTTCTCCGCCGTCAGCCCTTGCGCGAACCCTTGACGAACTCCTGCTTCGAGATCTGTCCGTCCGAGTTGGTGTCCACCATCCTGAACGCCTTGTGGACGTCGGCCCTGGAGACACCCTGGGCCTGCGCGCCGGCCCGCAGCTCCGGCTCACTGATGGTGCCGCTCTTGTTCGTGTCCATCTGGTGGAACGTGGGCGGGGCACTCGCGTGGCCGGTCTCGGCGAGGGCGCTGCCCGTGGCGCCGAGGACACCTGCCGCCGCGAGGGCGGTCGCGATGACAGCGGTGCGAGTCTGCATGTTTTCTCCCATCGCCCCCGCCGACGGGCAGGGGTTGGACGCGTGCTGGTTACTTCCATGTGCGAGCACGTGCTCGCACATGCGGGCACCAAACGTAACCGATCCACCACCGTGCGTCACGCAGGGGCACCGACGACGGCCCGGCGCCGGAGCACACCGCCGGGCCGCCGCCCGAAGCCGCTCGCGGCCGTTACTCGAAGCGTGCGGGGTCCCCCGCCCCCCTGCGCACGATCTCGGCCTCACCGCTGGAGAAGTCGACGACCGTGGTCGGCTCGGTACCGCAGTCACCCGAATCCAGTACGGCGTCGACCACGTGATCGAGCCGCTCCTTGATCTCCCAGCCCTGGGTGAGGGGTTCCTCCTCGTCGGGGAGGAGCAGCGTGCTGGAGAGCAGGGGCTCGCCGAGTTCGGCGAGCAGTGCCTGGGTGACGCCGTGATCGGGGATGCGGACCCCGACCGTCTTCTTCTTCGGGTGCCACAGCTTGCGCGGCACCTCCTTCGTCGCGGGGAGGATGAAGGTGTAGCTGCCGGGCGTGGCGGCCTTCACCGCACGGAACACGTCGTTGTCCACGTGCACGAACTGGCCCAACTGCGCGAAGTTCTGGCACATGAGGGTGAAGTGGTGGCGGTCGTCCAGGTTCCGGATCGACCGGATCCGGTCGATGCCGTCCCGGCTTCCCAACTGGCATCCGAGCGCGAAACAGGAGTCCGTGGGATACGCGATGAGCGCCCCCGAGCGGATGCTGTCGGCCACGGTGCTGAGGGTGCGCCGCTGAGGGTTCTCGGGGTGCACGTCGAAATACTTCGCCATCCGCCGAGCTTAGGTGCTGCCCGCGCGATCATGTGGTGGGGGCACGGGTCCCGCCCCGGTTCGACACCACTGTGATCCGGCGCGAGGCGGACGAAGCCGGAGCGCGCGGGCCGTCAGGGTGCCGGTGCGGTCAGGTAGTCGCCGTGCTCCAGGTCGTCGAGCAGCGCCGGGCCGGTGGGCGTCCAGCCCAGCAACTCCTGGGTGTACGAGCTGGACACGGGCCCGTCGAAGCCGTACAGGGTGGCCATGAACGGGCTGACGAAGTGCGTGGCGGCCTCGTCGGGTGTCAGCGAGACCGTGGGCAGGCCCAGGCCGCGGGCGATCACCTCCGCGACGCTCTTCAGGGTGACGCCGCTCTCGGCCGCTCCGTGCAGCATGCTGCCCGCCGGCGCCTTCTCCAGCGCGAGGCGGAACAGCGCCGCCGCGTCGAGCCGGTGCACCGCGGGCCACCTGTTGCTGCCGTCGCCAACGTAGGCCGAGACGCCTGTTCGTCGCGCGGTGGCGATGAGCATGGGGACAAAACCGTGGTCCTGGGGGCCGTGGACGGTGGGCGCGAGGCGGACCACGCTCGCGCGCACTCCCCGCTCGGCGAACCCCAGGCCCGCGCGCTCACCCGCGATGCGGAAGGCGGCGATCCCGGCCGCGTCGGGCTCGTCCTTCTCGGTGGCCTCCCGGCCGGCGGGCATGACCAGGGTGCCGGAGGTGACGACGAACGGCTTGCCCGAGTGTTCCAGCGGCCGGCCGAGCGTCTCGATCGCGGTCCGGTCGCGCCTCATCATGTCGTCGAGGTCGGAGAAATCGCCGCCGTATGCCATGTGCAGCACGCCGTCGGCGGCCTCGGCGCCGCTGCGCAGGCTGTCGAGATCGTCCAGCGAGCCGCGGTGCGGCGTGGCCCCCAGTGACTCCAGCCTGGCGGCGGCGGTGTCCGAGCGCGCCAGGCCGGTGACGGCATGGCCCGCCGCGATGAGCGCGGTGACGACGGCGACCACGTCGGAGCCGGCACCGACACCGGCGCCAGCGCCGACGCCGACGCCCTAGGGGCGCATGACGATCTTCCCCACGTGGCCCCTGCGGGCGAGTTCCTCCTGTGCCTGAGCGGCCTGCTCCAGGGGGAACGTCGCGGCGACGACGGGCTGGATCTCGGCCCCACGCGCCAGGTCCATCAGGCGGTCGAAGTGCGTGGGGGTGTGCATCGCGGAGCCGATGACCTGCGCGTTGTGCAGATAGAGACGGCGCACGTCGAAGGCGATGCCGTACCCGCCGAGCGCTCCGGCCACGACCCATCGGCCGCCCTCGCGCAGCAGCGGCAGCCCCTCGCTCACCAGGTCACCCGCGACGACGTCGAGCGCGACGTCGATGCCCTCCGGCGCCGCGGCGCGGAGCTGTGGGGCGAGGTCCCGTGCGCGGTCGACGACCTCGTGCGCGCCCGCCTCGCGCACCGCGTCGATCTTGGAGCCGCTGCTGATGGCGACCACCCGCGCACCGCGCGCACGGGCGAGCTGCGTCAGCGCGACACCGACGCCGCCGGAAGCGCCCGAGACCAGGGCCGTCTCCCCCTTCCGCAGCCGGCCCCGCTCGATCATGCCCAGCGCGGTGCCGTAGGCGGTCGGCAGCGTCGCGAGCTGCGCGTCCGTGAGCGGGGACTCCGTCACGTCGTGCACACGCCGCGCGGGCGCGGTCACATACTCGGCGTAGCCGCCGTCGCGCTCGCTCCCCATCAGGCCGACCGGGTTCGCGTCCGGCCCCTCGGCGTCGTAGATCGCCGGGTCGACGACCACGCGACGGCCGACGAGCCCCACGTCCACATCGGCGCCGACCACCACGACCCGGCCGGCCACGTCGGCGCCCTGGATGCGCGGGAAGTCGACGGGGCCACGCCAGCCCGACAGCGCCTTCGGGTCCTCCGGGCGGCCGTAGGCGCCCTCCCTCGTCCACAGGTCCGTGTTGTTCAGCGCCACCGCGCCGACCCTGACCAGCACCTCTCCCGCCTGCGGGACGGGCACGGGCACCTCGGCCAGCTCCAGCACCTCCGGCCCTCCGTGCGCCGTGATCCGCACCGCTCGCATGGTCTCGGACGCGTTCATCGTTTGACCCTCCTCGCAAGTAAACCGATCTGTATACCTGTACCAGTGTAAACCGATCGGTCAAGCGACGCCCAACGCCGCTCCGTGCCCCCGTGCCCCCTGCACGGACCCCCCGCCGCGGAAACTCATCGGCGTGGCACTAAGCAGCGCGGGATGCGGCGCTACGATCAGCGGCACCATGACGACCACTCATGACCACGACCCCTTCGCCGCCGTGCCCAACGGCGCACGGCACGCCGCGCTCGCCGAACTGGCCCGGCAGGGCCCACTGCACCGGCTGGTCCTGCCCACCACGGTGCCCGCGTGGGTGATCACCGGCTACGCGGAGGCCAGGGCAGCGCTGGCCGATCCCCGTCTCGTCAAGGGCGGCCCGGACAACGCGCCGTATGTGGCGGAGCTGGAACCGGAGACCTCGGCCGGGCTCAACCACCACATGCTCACGGCCGATCCGCCCACCCACACCCGGCTGCGCAAGCTGGTCTCGACGGCCTTCACCCGCCGTCAGGTCGAGCGCCTCGCACCCGGTATCGAGACACTGTGCACGTCACTGCTCGACGACGTGGCCGAGCGGTTGGCGGCGACCGGCGAGGCGGACCTGATGGAGTCGCTGGCGCATCCGCTGCCCCTGACCGTCATCTGCGATCTGCTCGGCATCCCGGAAGAGGCCAGGGAGGATGTGCGCACCTGGATGCGGCCACTGCTGGCGGGCGGGATCTTCGGGTTCGACACGTACGCCGCAGCCGCGCGGAAGATGCTCGCCTTCACCCGCGACCTCGTCGCCGAGAAGCGGCACACCCCGGCCGACGACCTGCTGTCCGCGCTGGTCCAGGCCCGTGACGGCGAGGACCGGCTCAGCGAGGACGAACTCACCTCGATGGTGCAGTTGCTGTTCATCGCCGGGCACGACACGACCGTCAGCCTGATCGCCAACGGCGCCCTCGCACTGCTGTCGGACCCTGCGTGGACGGCTTCCCTGCGCGAGGATCCCGGGCAGTGGCCCGGAGCGCTGGAGGAACTGCTGCGGTTCGACAGCCCCGTCCAGGTGGCGATGCCCCTCACGGCGGCGGCGGACGTGGAGATAGCGGGCCGGACGGTCCCGGCGGGCGATGTCGTGATCGTGTCCCTGCTCGCGGCCAACCGCGACCCCGCCCGCTTCGCCGGCCCCGCGCTGCTCGACCTCGCGCGTGACGACGGCGGACACCTGGCCTTCGGCCACGGCATCCACCACTGCCTCGGCGCGCCGCTGGCCAGGCTGGAGGGCCGGATCACGCTGCGCGCACTGGTGGAGCGCTTCCCCGGGCTCCGGCTCGCGACGTCGCCCGAGTCGCTGGAGCGTGAACCGGCGCTCCTGTTCAACAAGTTGACGTCGCTGCCGGTCCGGAGTTCCTGACCCACCGGGACCTTCCCCCTCGCTTCCCTCACTTCCCTCACTTCCTGAGGAAGTCCAGGAGGTCCCGGTTGAACTTCTCCTTGTCACCCGGCACGAGGGCGATGCCGTGCGAGCCGCCCTCGTAGACCTTGAGGGTGGCGTCGGGGATGATCTCGGCGGACTTGCGGCCCGTCGCGTCGATCGGCACCACCTGGTCGTCGTCGCCGTGGACGACGAGGGTGGGGATGTCGAACTTCTTGAGGTCCTCGGTGAAGTCCGTCTCCGCGAACGCCGTCACACAGTCCACCCCGGCCTTGATGCTCTCGTGCATGGCCATGAACCAGAAAGCGTCCTTGTTGCCCTGCGTCACCTTGTTCCCCGGACGGTTGGCGCTGAAGAAGCCCTCCGCCGTGTCCTTCCAGAACTCCGAACGCTCCCTGAGGATGCCGTCCTTGATGCCCTGGAACACGTCCGCCGGTACACCCTCGGGATTGGTGTCGGACTTGAGCATCAGCGGCGGGATCGCGGAGAGCAGCACGGCCTTCCGGACCCTGCCGGTTCCGTGGCGGCCGATGTACCGGGCCAGCTCGCCGCCGCCCATGGAGTGCGCGACCAGGGTCACGTCGCGCAGGTCCAGTGCCTGGATCAGGTCGGCGAGATCGTCGGCGAAGGTGTCGAAGTCGTAGCCCTCCCACGGCTGACCGGAGCGGCCGTGGCCCCGGCGGTCGTGGGCGATGCCGCGGAAGCCGTTCTCGGCCACCCACTTCATCTGGTCCTCCCACGCGTCCGCGTTCAGCGGCCAGCCGTGGATGAACAGCACGGGCGGCCCGCTCCCCCAGTCCTTGTAGAAGATCTCCACACCGTCACGGGTGGTCACGAAAGCCATGTACGCCTCCTCAGACAGGGGTACGCGCCCGGGGGCCACGCGTCGGACCGTCCTGGGTCAGCGTGCGCCACACGGATACGGACACGGCACAGCATGCGACGCGTCGTACGGGGTGGCGCACGTTGGTCACGCCACGCCACGCCACCCGCGCCGGAACCTTCGCCGTGCCGGGTGCCTCCCTACGAAGCTAAGCCAGCGCACGAAAGCCCGCAAGAGAGAGCGAAGCCGCAGCTCACGGCCCGCCCGAGGGGGCCTTCCCCAGGGCGGCGGTGAGGGCGTCCAGGTAGCGGGAGACGGGGCCGAGGGTGAGCAGGCCGCTGCCCGCCCCCGCCAGTTCCCCCGCCGCGGGGGCGAGCGCGTGGTGCGCGCGCTCCATCGTCCCCCGCTCGCCCGTGGCGACGGCGGCCCGCGCGACGAGGCACCACATGGCCTCGTACAGCAGATCGCGGGGCGGCTCCGGTACGGCGCGCAGCGCCACCGACGCCGCGTCGCGCCGGTCGTGTGCCAGCAGGAGGAGCGGGCGGACCCAGGGCTCGTACGGCCCCCAGTCGGGATCCGGAGCCGGACCCGGGGCGGGGGCCGGAGTCGGGGCCGAAGCCAGGTCCGGGCCCAGGCCACGGTCCAGGTCAGGGCCCACCGCCCCGTCCCCGTACCGCACCCGCAGGCACAGCAGCGCGAGCGGAAGCAGGCCGCGCTCCAGTCCCGGCATGCCCGCGCCCTCCAGGGACGCGGCGGCGTTCCGGTAGGCCGACTCCACCTCGGCGCGCTGCGCCGTTCCGGTCTCGGCGAGCCGTAGCGCCCCGTACCACCGTGTGAACACCCCTACCAGCGGCAGCTCATGACGCTCCGCCAGCCGGTCGGCGGCTGCGGCGTGCGCGTCGGCGCCGGCGAAGTCCGCGAGGGCGCCGCGCGCCTGGAGGCGGACGAGGTGGCCGAGGACCTCGTATGTGACCAGCCCGTGCCGCGCCGAGAGCGCCACCAGTTCGGCGCCGACCGCGTCCCGCTCCGGGGCCAGCCCCGCCCGGTGGAAGGTCTGCATGAAGACACCGTTGAGGGCGAAGGCGAGCAGCGCCGGGTCCTCCAGGCCGCGGGCGAGCCGTTCCGCCTGCCGCGCCGCCCGCGGGCCGCGCTCTCCCGTGGTGCCGCGCGACTCCAGCGCTACCGTGGCCAGCAGCCGGGCGCGCGCCGCCTCGTGCCCCTCGGGCGGAAGCAGCGTCAGGGTGTGCTCGGCGGCGGCCACGATCCGTGCGGCGTGGTCCGGGTCGTCGGAGCGGGTCCAGATCGCGGGGACGTCGTAGGCGCCGATGACGCGGGCCGTCAGTTCCACGTCGCCCAGTTCCCGCGCCGCTGTGACGGCTGCCAGACGGTGGCGGCGTGCCGCCTCGAGACCGCCGCCACCGGTCACCGCGAGGTTGCGCAGCAGGCCGACCGTCGACTCCAGGCGCGCGCGGGCGCCTGAGGCCACGGTCCGGTCGTACGCGGCGGCTGCGCTCGCCCACACCTCGCCCGCAGCACCGGCCGATCCCGTGTCCGTGCCCGTATCCACATCCGTATTGCTGCCGGGGCCCACGGCCCCGTGTCCGGGGTCGAGGTGTTCCGCGTGGCCGAGGATGTCCGCCTCCAGGCGGCGCAGCGCCGGGCCCGGATCGACGCCCAGTTGCTCGGCGAGGAGGGTACGGGCCCGGCGCAGCACGGCGAGCGCGTCGCGCTGACGCCCTGTGCGGTACAGGGCGAGCGCCAGCAGGCGCCACGCGTCCTCACGCCAGGGGTGCTCGGCGACGTGCGCGTCCAGATCGGCGGCGGCCTGCGCGGCGAGTCCCAGCGTCAGCCGGGCCTCTGCCTGCCGCTCGACGGCGTGCAGCCGCAGCTCAGCGAGGCGCGAGCGCGGCGCGCGGGCCCAGTCCGCTTCGGCGAAGTCGGCGTAAGCGGGGCCGCGCCACCACCCCAGCGCCTCGTCGAGGTGCGCGAGCGCGTCCTCGGCGGGCAGCTTCGCCGCGTCGGCCACCGCCTGCTCGAAGCGCCAGGCGTCCACCGTTCCCGGGTCCGCGCGCAGCGCGTACCCCGGCCCCTCGGTGACCAGCAGCCTGGCCGGGGCGCGGGGCGGACGGTCCGGTTCCAGTGCCCGGCGCAGCGCGGCAACGAAGGTGCGCAGCGCGCTCACCGCGCCGGGCTGCGGGTCCTCCCACAGGTCGTCCACCAGGCTGCCGACCGGGACGACGCGGCGACGCGCGACGACCAGCCTGGCCAGCACCGCGCGGTGCCGCGGCCCCTTCAGATCGAGAGTGTCCCCGGCACCGTCCCACGCCGTCACCGGGCCCAGCACTCCGAAGTCGACCCGCACCTGCGCACCACCCTTTCCGGCCGTTCCGGGGCGTCGCCCCCGGCCACGCTATAGCGCGCTGACCGGATGCTCATCCGCGCCCGGCAGGCTGAGGACACCAGGTCGGAGCGCATCGCCCCGGCGACACGGCCAACCAGGCACCCGGCCGCCCGGCCACCCCACAGGACCAGCACCACCAAGGAACGGAACACCGCACCATGACACCTGTCCTCACCGGCTTCGACTACCGGCGCGTCCCCGTCGCCGACGGCGTCTCCCTCAACGTGGCCGTCGGGGGCACGGGCAGCCCCGTCGTCCTGCTGCACGGCTTTCCGCAGACCCATCTGATGTGGCGGCACGTCGCAGCCGACCTCGCGTCCGAGCACACCGTCATCTGCCCCGACCTGCGCGGCTACGGCGCGAGCGACAAGCCCGCCGAGGCCGACAGCGCCACCTACTCCAAGCGCACCATGGCCGCCGACATCGTGGCGCTGGCCCGTGCGCTGGGCCACGAGCGCTTCGCGCTGGCCGGGCACGATCGCGGCGCCCTCGTCGCGTTCCGCACCGCGCTCGACCACCCCCGGGCCGTCACACATCTGGCCAGCCTCGACGTGCTGCCGACCCTCGACATGTGGGACGCCATGCACGGCACGAGCGCGGCCGTCGGCTTCCACCTGTATCTGATGGCGCAGCCGCCAGGCCTGCCCGAGCAAATGATCGCCGGGGCCCCCGACGCCTTCTTCGGCTACTTCCTCGACATCTGGGCCAACGACCCGGACGCCGTGCCCGCCGACGTGCGCGCCGCCTATCTGGACGCCTGCCGCGCCGCCGTGCCCTCGATCGTCGCCGACTACCGGGCCTCCGCCGGTATCGACGTCGAGCACGACCAGGCCGACCGCGACGCGGGCAACCGCCTGACCATGCCGGTCACCGTGCTCCAGCAGGACTGGGGCGCCGCGCTCGGCTTCGACGCCGCCGCGCTGTGGCGCGCATGGGCCACCGATCTGCGGCACTCCACCGTCACCAGCGGCCACTTCATGGCCGAGGAAGCACCCTCGGAGATCGCCACTGCCATCCGGGACCTGCTCGCCCGCTGAGGCCCCGACCCGATCGCCGGGCGGCCCGGAGGCCCTCCCGGCGATCGGCGCAGTGACCGGTTGTCAGGTCTGAACCTGACATGAAATTACTTCCAGGTATGTAGTGACTTAAGCGGTAAGCAACAGTAGAACGTGTCCTCATTCCCCCGAAGGTGAGGAACGTCGCATGAACGACATCACTCCTCGTGACATCGGCTCCGACGGCTTGTCGCGCCGCGGATTCATCACTGGAACAGGTTCCCTTCTGGGAGCCGCGGCCCTGGCCGGTCCCCCTGCGGTGGCCCAGCCCAGGGCCGCTGCCGCGCCCGCCTCGGCCCCCGCCGCGATCGGCTCAGGGGCCCACGTCCCCGTCCTGGTGATCGGCACCGGCTACGGCGGCTCCGTCGCCGCGCTGCGCCTCGCCCAGGCGGGCGTCGAGGTGCACATGGTCGAGATGGGCATGGCCTGGGACACCCCGGGCTCCGACGGCAAGATCTTCGCCAACACCACCAGGCCCGACAAGCGCTCCTACTGGCTGCGCACCAGGACCAAGCAGCCCCTGAGCAACTTCCTCGGCTTCCCCCTCGACAAGGACGTCCCCCGCTACACCGGCATCCTCGACGCCGAGGACTTCAGCGGCATCACGGTCTACCAGGGCCGCGGCGTCGGCGGCGGTTCGCTGGTCAACGGAGGCATGGCGGTCACACCCCGGCGCGAGAACTTCGCCGCCGTCCTCCCCTCCGTCGACGCGGGCGAGATGTACGGCACCTACTACCCGCGCGCCAACAGCGGGCTCGGCGTCGGCACCGTCGATCCGGACTGGTTCGAGAGCGCGGAGTGCTACCAGTACGCGCGCGTCGGCCGTCGACACGCGGAGCGTTCGGGCTTCCCGTTCGTCTTCGTGCCCGACGTCTACGACTGGGACTACATGGAGCGGGAGGCCGCGGGCACCGTGCCCCGGTCGGCGCTCGACGGGGAGATCCTGTACGGCAACAACCACGGCAAGAAGTCGCTCCAGCAGACCTACCTCGCCCGCGCACGGGACACCGGCAGGGTCACCATCTCACCCCTGCACAGGGTCACCTCGGTCACCCCGGCCTCCGCCGGCGGCTACACCGTCGTCATCGACCAGCTCGACACCGGCGGCGCCACCACGGCGACCAAGACCGTGACGGCGGACAAGGTGTTCTTCGCAGCGGGCAGCGTGGGCACCAGCAAGCTGCTCGTCGGCCTCAGGGCGACGGGCGCGCTGCCCCGGCTGAACAGCGAGATCGGCAAGGGCTGGGGCGACAACGGCAACGTCATGTGCGGCCGGGCGAACCACCTGTGGGATCCGACGGGCAGACTCCAGTCGAGCATCCCCACCGCGGGGATCGACAACTGGGCGGCGGGCGGCGCGTTCGCCGAGGTCGCGCCGCTGCCCACCGGGATCGAGACCTACGCCTCGTTCTATCTGTCCATCACCAGGAACCCGCACCGCGCCCAGTTCTCGTGGAACACCTCGGCGGGGAAGGCCGAACTGGACTGGCAGACCTCCTGGAAACAGGCATCCATCGACATGGCCAAGACCATCTTCGACAAGATCAACGCCAAGGAGGGCACGATCTACCGCACCGACCTCTTCGGCACCTACAAGATCTGGGGCGACCACCTCACGTACCACCCGCTGGGCGGCGCGGTGCTCGGCAAGGCCACCGACAACTACGGCCGTCTGCACGGCCATCCTGGGCTGTACGTCATCGACGGCGCGCTGATCCCCGGCAACACCAGCGTCAACCCGTTCGTCACCATCACGGCGCTGGCCGAGCGCAACATCGAGCGGATCGTCGCCGCCGACCTGTGACGCTCGACGGTCAATGACCGGGCAGGACGCACACCGTGTCGAGGCCCAGCACGTGGTTGAGGCGGCCGAAGGCCAGCCAGGAGCCGATGCTCATGCTCAGTTCCACGATGTCGCGCTGGGAGTAGTGCGCGGTCATCCGCTCCCAGAACTCCGCGTCGAGGCCACGGTGGTCCAGTGCGTACCGCTCGGCGTACTCGGCGGCCAGCCTGGTGCGGTCGTCGAAGGCGTCGGTGGTGCGCCACTGGGTGACCGCGTCGGCGAACTCCTCCTCGACCTTCTCGCCGTCCCGCTCGGTCCGCCATTCGAGGCAGAAGGCGCACCCGTTGATCTGCGCGATCCGCAGGCGCGCCGCCTCGAACTCCCGGAGCCCGAGGGTGGTGTGGGAGTAGACGGACAGCGAGAACTGCGAGGCGGCGGGGCCGATGCCCGGGACCATCTCGCCCCACACATAGGCGATCGGGTCCTTGCCCTCGGGGATGTCGATGTTCATGGCAGCTTCCTTCCTGTGTGGTCCGCGTCGGTGTGGTCCGTGTCGACGTGCTGCGCGCCGACGGGATGCGCGCCGAGCCTGCCGACGGCGGGGCGCAGGGGGACGTCGAGGGCGTCGTAGAGTCCGGGGTCCGCTTCCACGAGCCAGTCGATGGCACCCACCAGGCGGCCGACGGCGGTGGCGTTGCCCCCGGCCGAACGGTTGCCGCCCTCGTCGGTGGCCTCCACGGTGACCTCGATGCGGGGCCGCCCCTCGATGACCACGCGGTGTGCGCCCGCGCCGTCGGGCGGCGTCGGCCAGTCCGGTGCGCAGGAGGGGTGGATGCGGGTCACGTGCTCGATGACGAGGCGCGGTACGCCCGCGACGACACCCTGCACCTCGAACCGCACGGCTCCCTGGGTTCCGGCCGCGAACTTCCCCATCGTGCGGGTGCTCACCGTCGTGTCGAGCGCGCGGCGGTCCATGGTCTCCCGTATCTCGTCCAGCTCGACGCCGAGGGCGCGTGCCATCAGCCGCAACTGCCCGCCCCACACCATCGTCGGGACCGTGGGCGCCAGCATGGGCGGTTCGTAGTCCAGCGGATGGCCCATGCCGACCAGATGGCGGACGGAGTCCTCCTGGTCGTAGGTGGAGTAGTCGAAGATCTCCTGGCAGCGGATGACGTCCACGGTGGTGCCCAGCCCGCTGATGAGCAGCGGCAGCACGTCGTTGCCCCAGCCGGGGTCGACGCCGGAGACGAACAGCGAGCCGCCGCCCTCCGCGACGGCGGCCAGCACGGGTTCGCGCAGCTCGGGCGGTGCGTTGCGCTGGTCGTAGAGCGCGTACAGCGCGGGGGTGACGACCACGGCTCCGGCGCGGACAGCGCTGACGATGTCGGCGAGCGCCCCGTCGGCGCGGACGTCCCCGGAGGCCGCGTACACCACGGCCTGCGGCGCGGCGCCGAGCACCGCGCCGATGTCGTCCGTCGCGGCCACCCCCAGCTCGCGCCCGAGCCCGCCCAGTTCCCCGGCGTCGCGCCCGGCCTTCGCGGGGTCGTGCACGAGCACGGCCACCAGTTCCAGCGCGGGATGCGCCTCGACGGCACGCACAGCGGCACGCCCGACATTTCCCGTACCCCAGACAACCGTGGAAATCATGCGCGGAGGGTAGCGAGAGCACCTATCGGTTCATAGGCCCACGCGCACACCGAATTCCGCGCGATCCACGCGGAGTTGACGCAGCGTCACGCGCTCCACGCGCGCGAGCGCCCGAGCGGCCGGCGGTGTCCACCAGGCCGAGCGCCTCGGTCCAGAAGTCCACCGCGCGGGGAAGGCCGGTCACACCGATGGCCGGGCGATGACCGGGCATTCGAGTCTGAGCATGCCCCGAGTCTACGAACCGGGGGGGGAGCCTGCGCGACAAGGATTGGTATGGACATGCCCATCGCGCTCTCCTATGCTCCCTCCTAGTTCGTCATGAGAGCGCTCTCACCACACCCTGTTCCACCCTTCCACCCCCCGTGTAGCTGGAACGACAGAAGGGTCACCACCGTGAGACGCACCATCGCAGCGCGCGTCGGACTGTCCTCCTTCCTTCTCCTCGCCACCTGGGGCGGCGCCGTGCTCGCGCCCCAGGCGACAGCGGCACCCGCACCCGCGACCTCCGCACCGGCCTCCGCCGGAATACTCAGCGCCATGCAGCAGGACCTGGGCCTGACGGAGAGTCAGGCCCGTGACCGGCTGGCCTCCGAGAAGGCCGCGACGGCCGTCGAGAAGGCGGCACGCGAAGCGGCCGGTTCCGCGTACGGCGGTTCCTGGTACGACGCGGACACCGGCTCGATGAACGTCGCCGTCACCCGGTCACAGGCCGCCGAGGCCGTGCGGAAGACCGGGGCCGTCGTCCGTACCGTCGAGCACACCGCCAAGGAGCTGAACGCCACCAAGAAGCGCGTCGACGCGCTGTCCGCGCCGTCCGGCGTCGCGAGCTGGCACGTCGATCCCGAAGCGAACCGGGTCGTGGTCGACGTCGTCGCGGACGACAAGGACGACAAGGCCGTCCGCGCGTTCACCGAGCGCGCGCGGCGCGCGGGGCCCGTGCGGGTCGAGACCGTCGAAGAGGCACCCCAGACCTTCAGCGCCGGAACCGTGGGCGGCGACCCGTACTACACGGGCAACGTCCGCTGCTCCATCGGCTTCTCCGTGCACGGCGGGTTCGTCACCGCGGGCCACTGCGGGAAGCAGGGTGCCTCGGTGAGCGGCTGGGACCGCTCCTACATCGGCAACTTCCAGGGCTCGTCCTTCCCCGGCAACGACTACGCCTGGGTGAACGTCGGCAGCGGCTGGTGGACGGTGCCCGTCGTCCTGGGCTGGGGCACCGTGTCCGACCAGCTCGTACGCGGCTCGGCCGAGGCACCCGTCGGCGCCTCCATCTGCCGCTCCGGGTCCACCTCGCACTGGCACTGCGGCACCGTGCTCGCCAAGAACGAGACGGTCAACTACAGCCAGGGCGCCGTGTACCAGATGACCAAGACCAGCGCCTGCGCCGAAGGGGGCGACTCCGGCGGCTCGTTCATCAGCGGCGACCAGGCGCAGGGTGTGACCTCGGGCGGCTGGGGCAACTGCTCCAGCGGCGGCGAGACGTGGTACCAGCCGGTCAACGAGATCCTGGCGCGGTACGGGCTGACCCTGCACACCGCCTGATCCCGGCGATATAACGGGGGCAGCGGGCGGCGCGGCGGTACGACGAGGGTGCGGACGAGGGTGCGACCGGCGTCCGCACCCTCGGCCCTGCGTACCGCCCCCGCCGAGCGGCACACACGGAGCGGCACTCCCTGAGCGCACACATCGAGTGGCGCGCCCACCTGATGGCACACACGTCGAGTGGCACACACGGAGGGGACCATGTCAGCGCCCGTTACCCGTCAGCCCCCTGCGGGACCGGAGAACATCCGGGAGGTTCCCGGAGCGTGGCCGGTGCTCGGCCACATCGTGCCGATGCTCCGTCGGCCACTGGAGTTCCTGCCCGCCGGAGCCCGCTACGGCGACGTGGTCAAGGTGCGCTTCGGACGGCTGCCCGTCTACGTCCTCACGCACCCGGACGCGGTCAGGGAGGTGCTCGTCCCGGGGGACCTCGACTACAAGCGAGGGCGCATCTTCGAGAAGCTGGAACCGGGGCTCGGCCGGGGTCTGGCCACGGTGTCCGGCGCCGAGCACCGTCGGCTGCGGAGGCTGCTCCAGCCCGTCTTCACGCGCGAGCGCCTCGTCGGCTACGCCTCGGTCATGCGCGACGCGGCCGAGGGGACGGCCGCGTCATGGCAGGACGGCCAGACGCTGGAGGCAGACGTGGCCATGAACGAGCTGGCGCTCACCGCGCTCACCCGGAGCCTGTTCCGGTTCACGGCGGGCGCCGACACCTCCCGGGCCATCCAGAACGGCATGGGGTGCCTCTGCCACGGCCTGCTCATGCGCACCGTGCTGCCGTCGGTGTGGACACGGGTGCCCACACCCGGCAACGTCCGCTTCGACCGTGCGATGGCCACGATGCACCGGGCCGTCGGCGACCTCATCGGCACCTACCGCGACGCGGGCGAGGACCGGGGCGATGTCCTCTCCGCCCTGCTCGCGGCCCGCGATGACAACGGCGACGGGCTCTCCGTCGAAGAGGTGCACGCCCAGGTGATGACGTTGGCGCTGACCGGGATCGAGGCACCCGGCGCCGTGCTGGGCTGGCTGATGTACGAGATCGGCCGGGACCCCGAGGTGGCCGAGCGCGTCCACACCGAGATCGACACGGTCCTCGAAGGGAGACCCCCGCACTTCGACGACCTCCCCCGGCTGGAGTACCTCGACCGTGTCGTCACCGAGGTGCTCCGGCTGCACACACCCCTGGTCTTCATGCGGCGCACCCTGTCCGAGGTCCGCGTCGGCGGGGCCGTCGTCCCGGCCGGCGCGGAGGTCGTCTACAGCCCGTACCTGCTGCACCACGACCCCCGCTGGTTCCACGACCCCTTGCGCTTCGACCCCGACAGATGGCTCCCCGAGAACGCGGCGCGGATACCGAGGGGTGCCTTCATCCCCTTCGCCGCCGGTGCGTACCAGTGCGTCGGCAAGCTGTTCGCCACCACGGAACTCACCATGATCGCGGCGGTGCTCTGCGCACGCTGGCGGATGCGGCCGGTGCCCGGTGTGCCGGTGCGCGAGATCGCCACCGCGCTCGTGCGTCCCGACCGGCTGCCCATGACCGTCCACCGCCGCGACGTCGGCGGTCACGACGGACACGGCGAACACGGCGCGCGGGGCTGACGGACATGGACTCCTACGTGCTCCCCGACCTGAGGCTACCCTTCCCCACCGCCGCCCATCCGCAGGCACACCAGGTGCAGGAGACGGCCGAGCGGTGGTGCCGGACGAGCGGTCTGCTGCACTCACCGGAGACGGCCGCCACCTTCCGCGCCCTGGGCTACGGCCGCGTCATGTCCACGCTCCTCCCCCACGCGCCCGTCGCCGAACTGGCCCTGGTCACCTACTGGAACAGCCTCTTCTTCATCGCCGACGACCAGCAGAACGCCGCGATCGCCACCCACCGCACCGGGCTGTACGAGGCACTCGTCGCGGACATGCGCGAGATCGTCGCCGGGCGCCCGGTGCGCACGTACCGCCGCGGCCACCCTCTCCTCGACGCCCTGCGCGACCTGCTGCGCCGCACACTCCGGGACGGTCCGCCGTACTGGGCCGCACGGTTCCGCCGCAACCTGGACCTGTGGCTGACCGGGCACCTCGCCGAGAACTCCTACCGGGTGTCGGGGACCGTCCCCGGCGTGGAGGACTACATCGCGGTGCGGCGCGACGCGTCGACGGTGCTGCCCACGCTCGACCTCGTGGAGAGGGCCGAGGGTGCGACGGTGCCGGACGCGCTCTACGGGACACCCCAGTACCAGACCCTGGTCCTCGGCACGGCCGACATCATGTGCTGGGTCAACGACATCCACTCGCTGCACATGGAGCGGGGCGATCCGATCAACTTCGTGACGGTGCTGGACCACCACGAGAAAACCGGCGTCCAGAAGGCCGTCGACACCGTGGCCGAGCGCGTCGCGGGACGCGTCGCGGACCACCTCGCGGCGTCCGGGGAACTGCCCGGGGTGATGGCGGAACTGGGGCTGACGCACACCTCGCGGGAAGCGGTTCTGCGGTGTGTCCGGGACCAGCAGTCATGGGCCGCCGGCATGGAGAACTGGGACCGCACGGACACCATCCGCTTCGCCCCCTCCGAACTTCCCGCGCACGGTGGCACCGCGTCCTATGTGGAGGATCTGCTCGACATCACCGGAGTCCCACGATGACCGACCACGAAGACACCCGCCCCGAAGACACCCACGGCAGAGGCACCACCTCCGTACCGATGGCACCGGGCGCACTGCCCGTGCTCGGACACACCGTGTCCCTCATGCGCGGCCAGGCGGCATCGTCGCCGAGACGCACACGCCCCGACCCCGGGCACCTGCTCACGGCGCTGTCCGTCCCCGACGCGCGGGGCAGGGTGCTCGACGACGGTGAACTCCAGGTGCAGATCGTCAACCTGCTCGTCGCGGGAACCGAGACCAACGCCATGCTGATGGTGTGGATCCTCCACCTCCTGGACCGCGCGCCCGACGTGCAGCAGCGGGTGTGCGACGAACTGGCCTGGGTCCTGGACGGCAGGCCCGCCGGGCTCGCGGACATGCCCGCGCTGCGCCTCACCCGCAATGTCGTCCTGGAGACCATGCGGCTGGTGCCCGTCCTGTGGGTCCTCACCCGGACGACCACGGCCGAGGTCGAACTGGGCGGCCACACCTTCCCCACGGGTACGGGCTTCCTCTTCAGCCCGTACCAGCTCCATCACGACCCGGCGTACTTCCCGGCACCGGAGACGTTCCGCCCCGACCGCCGGGACACCTCGTACGAGGACACCGACCAGGCGTTCATCCCGTTCGGCGCGGGCCGGCGACGGCGCCTCGGGGAGACGTACGCGCTCGCGGAGACCGTCATCACGCTCAGTTCCCTCCTGCCGCGCTGGCGCCTGCGCACCGTCGACGGGAGCCGTGCCCGGCCGCGGTTCAGGAGTTCCCTCAACGCCGCGGGGATGCGGATGGTCCCGACGGCCCGGACCGCTCCTGCCCGGCGCGGTCCCACTCAGCACGGGCCCACTCAGCACGATTCCCCTGAGCACGGGCCCACTCCTCGCGGGTGAGCGCGTACTCGACCTCGCCGTGTTCGGAGCCCTCGATCGCCTCCGGCCAGTCACCGGTGAAGCCGCGCACGTAGGACAGCCCGGCCTTCTCCATCACCCGCCGCGAACGGGTGTTGACGGCCATGGTGTTCGCGGTCACCCGCTCCACCCCGAGGTCTGTGAAGCCCTTACGGATCAGGGCACGCGAGCCCTCGGTGGCGTAACCGCTGCCCCACGCGCTCCTGTTCAGCCGGTAGCCCAGTTCGACCACGGCCGCGCTGTGCTCCGACAGGGGCCGGAACTCGAACCAGCCCAGGAAGGTCCCCGCACTCTTCGCCTGGACCGCCCAGTAGCCACGGGTGCCGAGGCAGGGGTGGTCGTGGAGGAGCCGGGGCATGGTGCGTCCGACGATCGCCTCGCGGCTCGTCGGGCGACCGCCGTTGAGGAAGCGCGTCACCTCGGGGTCGTTGTCCAGCGCGAGCACATCGTCCGCGTCGGCCTCCGTGAACGCGCGCAGGACGAGCCGGCCGGTCTCCAGGAAGATGCGCATACCGGGAATCCTCGCCACCGGCGACAGCGACCGCCACCCGATATCCGGGTCCCCTCGCCGGGGCTGCCGCCGGGCCGGGAATCTGGTGGACTGCACGGCATGCATGTCCTGGCGCGCCGTCTCCTCGACGCACTCCACCGCTTCAACTCCGCCCACCCCTGGGACCACAACGCCCACTACCACCGCTGGATCCTCCGCCAGGTGCCGAGGCACGTCGAACATGTCCTGGACGTCGGCTCCGGCGCCGGTGACCTGGCCAGGCTCCTGGCGGCCCGCGCCACGTCCGTGCGGGGCATCGACTCCTCCCCCGCGATGGTCGCCAGGGCGCGGGAACTCACCGCCCAGGACGCGCCCGTGACGTTCACCGTCGCGGACGCGCCCACCGGGATACCGCCCGGCCCGTACTCCGTCATCACGTGTGTCGCCGCGCTGCACCATCTGCCGTTCACCGACGCGCTCACCCACTTCCGCCGCCACCTGGCGCCCGGCGGCACCCTCGTCGTCGTCGGCCTCTTCCGTACGCACTCCCCCGGCGACTACGTGCTCGCCACCCTCGCAGCGCCGCTCAACCTCGCCATGGGCCTGCTCGAGAACAGGGGCCGCGCGGCACCCCGCCCGCCCGCCATGAGGGCACCGGTCAAACCGGCGACCATGACCTTCCCCGACATCGCACGCGAGGCCCGCAGGGTGCTTCCCGGCGCGCGACTGCGGCGTCGGCTGTTCTGGCGCTACACGCTGGTGTGGCGACGCGACGGCTGAGGCGGGCGGGTGAGCGGGTGAGCGGGCACGATGGGGGCATGAGGCGGGGGTTCGTGTGGCTGCTGGCCGGTACGGCCGCGGCCCTGGCCGTCCTCGCGGCCGTCGGCGGAGCGGCCGGGGAGTGGGTGCCCGGGGTCTGGGGAGCGGCGTGCGCGGGGGCCGCCGGTTTCGTGGTTCCGGCCGTGTGGGACCGCGTCAAGGAGCGCCGGGACCGGGTCAGGACCGAGCTGGAGCGGCGAAGCGCCGCCGTGGCACGACTGGCGGAGGTCTCGGACGAGATGACCGCCCCGCCCGCGATGCCCACCGTGCCACGGCCACGCGGCACCGGTGACGTGGTGGGGCTGCTGCGTCCGCAGCGCGCGGTGGTGGCCTTCATCGGGCGCGAGGGCGAGCTGAGGCGGCTGCGGGAGTGGTGCCACGCGGACGGCCGGAACGGCGGAGACGGCGTGAGCGTCGGCGGGGGCGGGGGCGGGGGCACGGGCGCCGCGGTGGCGCTGGTGACGGGTACGGGAGGCGTGGGCAAGACCCGGCTGGCGCTGCGGCTGGCCGAGGAGCTGCGGCAGCGGGGCTGGAGCTGCCGGTGGGTGCGGGCGGGCGGCGAGGCCGACGTGGTGACCACCGTGCGGGAGGTGGGGGCCGCTCCCGTACTGCTGGTGGTGGACTACGCGGAGACCCGGACCGGGTTACGGGCGCTGCTGACCGCCGTGGCGGGCTCGCGTTCCGGGCAGGGCGGCCCCGAGCGGGATTCGCGGCGGCTACGGGTGCTGCTGCTGGCCCGTAGCGAGGGCGAGTGGTGGGAGAGGTTGCAGGGGGTGCCGGGTCCCGTCGGCGCGGCGGTCGCGGGCGCGGTGACCGTCGCGCTGGAGCCCGGTGTGCTGCCGCGGTGGCCGGAGCGGCAGCTCGTCGCCGAAGCGGTGCCCCAGTTCGCCCGCGCGCTCGGGATACCGCCCCCTCGGCACGCCGAGGTGACGTTGGCCGATGAGGGGGTGCCTCTGCTCGTGCTGCACGCCGCGGCGCTGGTCCTGGTACTCCGCGCACGGGAGGCAGGGGCCCCCGGTGCTCCGGCCGCGCTGCCCGGTGCCGCCCTGCCCGTGGCCGCGCTGCCCGTGGCCGTCGGCTCGGCCGTGCTGGACGAGCTGCTGCGGCACGAGAAGCGGTACTGGTACGAGAGCGCCGCCATCGCCGCCCTCACGGGCCCCGGCGGTCTGGACACGACGGCGGTGCAGCGCTGTGTCGCCGTCACCAGCCTGCTCGACGCGGACAGCGAGGCAGCGGCGGCGGACCTGCTGAGCCTGGTGCCGGGCCTCGATGCACCGTGGTGCGACCCTCTGCGGCGCAGGACGGCGCGCTGGCTGAGCACCCTCTATCCCGGCACGTCGCCCGGCGCCGTAGGGCCGCTGCAACCCGATCTGCTGGCGGAGCACCACATCGCCCGCCAGTTGGACCGCAGCCCGGAGATGGCGCGGCTCATCGGCTTACGTCTCGACGCGTCGCACGCGCGGCGCGCCCTCACCGTACTGACGAGGGCGCACGCCCATCAGCCCGGCGTCGAGGCGGTGCTGGAGGGGTGGCTCGCGGCCCGGCTGCCCGAACTCGCCGAAGCGGCGGTCACCGTCGCGGTGGAGACACCGGGGCCGCTCGGCCCCCTCATGGCCCGGGTGCTGGCGGAAGCGGACCTGCCGCTCACCGCTCTCCAGCACGTGAAGCGTGCGATCCCGTACCCCACCCTGGCGCTGGCCGAGGCGGACATGGTGGTGACCCATCACATCGTCGAGGCGCTGCCCGAGGAGGCCACGCCGGAGCG
This sequence comes from Streptomyces daliensis, assembly GCF_054782395.1. NCBI lineage: Bacteria > Bacillati > Actinomycetota > Actinomycetes > Kitasatosporales > Streptomycetaceae > Streptomyces > Streptomyces daliensis. The sequence continues at coordinate 383,152 of NZ_BAAGSO010000094.1, forward strand.
CCGTGCCATGTGGCTGGAGGCCCTGGGGCTCGCGTTCCATCAGGTCGGGCGCCGGATGGAGGCGCTGGCGCCGATGGAGGAAGCGGAACGTATCCGGCGTCGGCTCGTGCGGCTCTCCCCCGAGCAGCACCGCCCTGGTCTGGCCGCGTGCCTGAGCAGTCTCGGGCACCGGCTCGCGGAGGCCGGACGCGTCCCGGAGGCGCTGACGGCGGCTCAGGAGGCCGTCGGCCTCTACCGCGACCTCGCCCACACCTTCCCCTCCTCCCCCGACCGCTACCGGCCCGCGCTCGCCGAATGCCTCAACAGCCTCGGCATGCGGCTGTCCGAGGCGGGACGGGTGGACGAGGCGCTGGCGGCGACGCAGGAGGCGGTCGACCTGGAACTGGTCGGGTACGCGCCCGACAGGCGCCCGCACGTGCTGGCGATGCTGCTGCACAATCTCGGCAACCGGCTCTTCGAGGCGGGACGCGAGGACGAGGCACTGGCACCGACGCGGGAGGCGGCGGATCTCTACCGCGAGCTGGTGCGGCACGCTCCCGACCGCCACCGCCCCGGGCTGGCGAGCTGTCTCAACAACCTCGGCAACCGGCTCTCCGACGCGGGTCTCCGTGCCGAGGCGCTGACGGCGGCTCAAGAAGCGGTGGACCTCTACCGCGACCTCGCCCGCACCTCCCCCGACCGCTACCGCCCCGGCCTGGCCGCGTGCCTCAACAACCTCGGCAACCGGCTCTCCGACGCGGGACGCGAGCAGGACGCCCTGGTCTCGATCGAGGAGGCCGTCCGCGTCCACCGGGCTCTGCACCGCGAGCTGCGACAGGGGCCGCGCCGAGATCCGGTGCGGTTCCCGTACCGGGCGCAGGCCCGGACCAACACGGACCGGGCCGACGTGGACCGCTTCCGTCACGCGCTCGCGGCGTCCCTGCGCAACCTCGGCATCCAGCTCACCGCTGTGGGGCGCGACGTGGAGGCCCGCGCGGCGCACGCCGAGGCGGCCTCCCTCACGGGCGACGGCCCGCCATGACAGCCCGCGCCGGTGATGCCGGTACCGGTGCCGGTGCGGGCCGCCTCTATCTCCAGCGCGGCATCATCTCCGACGACAGCACCTACGACAAGGACATCGCGCTGGCCTTCGGCCCGAAGTGACCTGCCGTGGTGTGTCCGCCGGGTGGGGTGCGCACGGGTCGCCCCCACCCGCCGGACCGCCCGCCGCCCGGACCGGCCCGTGCGGGCCGGTGCCGGTTCAGCGGCTGACTGTGCTGCGGCTTCCGGTTCGACGGCTACCGGTCCGACCAGGGCCGGTCCGGCCAGGCCGCCCGGCTCAGCCGGACCCGCCCGGCGCCGCGCCCGCGTCCGCGGCCTGGAGGTGCGTCCCGGCCGCCGTGGGCGGGGCGAGCGCGCCGTTGCCCTGCCCCTGGCTCCCGCCCCCCTGTCCCGGGCCCGCTTCGGCCTGCCGGACCATCTCGGTCAGCCAACTGGGCGGAGGGCCACCGTCCACCGCGGACCCTGATGCGGCGACGGACTGCCCGGTCTGCCCGCTCGCCCCCACACCGCCGGGCGCCGCGCCCGCGTCGGCCGCGCCACCGGCCGTGGCGCCCGCGGCGGGCGACGCCGCCTGGGCACCGGGCGCCTGGGCCTGGGCACCGGACCGCGCCGTGCCCTCGGACGAGGCGGCCCCGGCGTCGTCGGAGACGATGATGTTGAGCTTCATGGCGCTCCTCGCCTTCGTCAGTTGAGCACCGCGTAGCGGCCCTCGAAGTTCAGTTGGCTGTTGCTGAGGTTCTTCACCGTCAGCCAGTACGTCACCGCCGAACCCGAGGCACGCTCCACGTCGGTCTCCCACTCCAGTTGCGGGTTGCCCGCCTGCGGGGACGTCGGCATGAAGTACCAGACGACGTGCCACTCCTGCGGCCAGCCGTAGGTGAACCAGCGCCCGCTCTGGCCCGGGGCCAGCGTGCCCGTGAACTGCGTACCCACTCGCATGGTCGTTTCCTCTCACCTGTCACCTGTCGCGGTTGCGGAGCCTGTCCGCCTTGCGGAGCCTGTCGGTGTCGCGGAACCCGTTCACCAGCCGAGGACCGCGAAGCGGGCCTCGAAGTCGACCGGGTCACCGACGAGGTTGGTCACGTCGATCCAGTACGTGGCGTACATGTCGCTGGCGCGCTCCACCCGTACCCGCCAGCGGATCTGCGGCGCTCCGGGGCGGGGTGTGGTGGGCACGACCGTCCAGAGCACATGCCAGTGCGCGGGCCACTGGTAGGTGAACCAGCGGCGTGTCTGCCCCCCGCTCAGCGAGCCGCGGAACTGCACCCCGGTCCAGCTCTGCGTCTGGAGTGCCGCCGGGATGAGCTGGCGCAGGTTGGGCCGGTTGCCGATGCGCTGGGTCGCCGGGCGGCCCGGCGCGTCCTGCTGCGGCGATCCCGTGGCACGCAGCAACTGGCGGGCCCGGGAGGGCGAGAGGGGGATGCGGCCTTGTGCCCGCAGCACGCCCTGGGTGCAGCACACCGCGCCGACGACGATGGGTGAGGCGCTGGAGGTGCCGCTGAACTGGTCGGTGTACCAGAGGTCCTGGTTGGCGCCGCCCTGGAGGTCGCCGTAGCCGGTGGTGGTCACCTCACGGCCCCAGCCCTGTGTGTCGAGCGCGGCACCGTAGTTGGAGAAGTCCAGCCGGGACCTGTCGGGGCCGTGGTCGCGCCCGTGGGTGTTGGGCGGCGGCGCTCCCGCTCCGACGAGGACGGCGCCCGCGTCCAGTTCCCTGCGCCGGAAGGGGTTGCGCCACCAGGAGGGGAAGCCCGCGCGCGGGGTGTCGTACACCGCGTCGTCCAGGTTCTCGGCGCCGTTGCCCGCCGCCTCCACGACGACGATGCCCCTGTTCACCGCGTACCGGATGGCCAGATAGTCGTCGGGCCACCACTCGACGGCGATGTAGCCCTGCTGGCCGACACCGGTGGCGTTGGGCCCTGCGCGGTGGATCTCCAGCAGGAGGACGTCGCCGGGGCCGAGGCGGTCGGCGGCGTTGCGGATGGCGGTGGCGGTCGCGATGGAGAACGCGGACGCGCTGGTCACCGCGTCCGGTGAGATGCCGGTGATGCCGATGGTGTTGACGTCGCCGCCGATCTCGCCGAGGACGGCTGTGCCGTGGTTGGTGTCGGTGCTGCCGGTGCCCGAGATGATGCCGCCCTGGTTGAGCAGCAGGTCCTCGTGGGTGAAGCGCCAGCCCCACTCGCAGTCGACCACGCGGACACCCGCACCGCGTCCGCCCGCCAGCGTCCACGCGTAGCGTGCGTCGATGCCGCCGGGTGCGGCGTCGAGATAGCCCTGCCTGGCGGTGAAGTCGGGGGTCGCCGGCGGTGCTTCGACCTCCTGGGGTGCCATGTCGTTGAGCGGCGGCAGGTCGACGTCCTGCGCCTGCTTCTTCGTCTTGCGCGCGGCGGGTGCGCTGCGATGACCGGAGGTCGCGGGGCCCGCGAGCGCGACGCCGGGTTTGACGTACGCGCCCTCGACCGCGTCGGAGGCGCGCAGCCGGTCCGCGAGTTCCTCCAGGCGGTCCTCCGGGGCCTCGACCTGGTAGAACAGGCCCATCCTCGTCAGGACTTCGCGGTCGGACACCATGTCCGACCCCGTGCCCGATCCCGCCCCGGGTCCCGCTCCGGGCGCCGCCGTCACCTCCTGGGCGAGCAGGCGCTCGGGGCTGCCGAACAGCGGGCTGATGGTGACGTCGGGATCGGCGGCGACCGCGTCCAGGCCGCTCACCTCCACCTCGGCCGAGGCGGTCGCGCCGGTGGGGGTGATGCGCACCCCCGCGTCGGCGCGCGCCACGCACACCAGCTCCGCGCGGCCGAAGAGCGATTCGATGATCTCTGCCGGGCTGCCGCCCCCTGCGTCTGCTGCACCTGGTCGCTGTGACACGGTCTCTCCTTCACCACTCGCGTACGCCGTACGGCCACACCTCGTGGCCCGGACCTCGGGACTCCCCCGGGCTCCCCCGCTCCGGGACCCGCCGGAAACGGCTAGGGAAGCTCGGCCGGTGGTTTCACATAGGCGGCGTCGACGTCGGGCCGCTCGCGCAGTGCGGCGGCGACGTCCTCGGCGTCGGCCCCAGCCCCGGCGGGTACGGCGACCGTGTACCAGTCCAGCAGTGACGCGTCGTCCGCGCCCGGGTACATGGGCCGCGCCGTGAGGCCGAACCGCTCCCGCAGACAGTCCAGGGCACCGCCCGGTGCCCGTGCGGCGCCGTACCCCTGTGACGTGCTGAGCTGGACCACCACCTCGCCCGCCGTGGCCATGTCCGAACACCCCCGAACCCCCCGCCCTTTGCCGCGGGCCGCCCGCCCGCGCATCAGCGGACGCCCACCGGGACCGCGACGCTACAGGGGGCGCCGTCACCGCTCCGTCACGCCGTCATCACCCGGCGCCCCGCGTCTTTTTACCCCCGCGGGAAAAATACTCCGGCATTCAAACAAAACAGAGTATCCCTTTTGTTTTATACTCGTGCTGTCTTCCGTCCCCACCCGTAACTGCCCAGGACATGGGCCCGCCTGATAGAAGGTCCCCCGATGAGGCAAGAGCGCGCTGAGCGCACCAGATACGCTCTGACTCTGGCGGCGGCGAAACTGTTCGACCAGGTCGGGGTCGAGCGCGCCACCCTCTCCGAGGTCAGCCGCACCGCAGCCGTGAGCAAGGGCGCCCTCTCGTTCCACTTCCAGAGCAAGGCCGATCTCGCCGTGACGGTCCAGCAACTGGCCTGTCAGCACGCGGAGCAGCGGGTCGAGGAGCTGCGGGCCAGGGATCTCCCCGCGCTCCAGACGCTCATCGACCTCAGCCATCTCGTCGCCCACCAGCTCACACACGACTACATCGTGCGGGCCTGGCGCGAAGTGGCCGAGCACCAGCGGGAGTCGGACTGCTCCGTCAGCCCGACGCTGCACCTGTTCCACAACTGGCAGCGCAGGTTCGTCGAGGTCGCGGTCGAGGCGCAGCAGGACCACAGCCTGCGGCCCGACACCGATCCCCGTACGACGGCGCACACCGCGCTCTCGCTCAGCGCGGGCCAGCAGATCCTCCAGGGCGATCCGGTGGCCGGGGTCCGTGCCCGGCTCACGGAGGCGTGGGAGCTGATACTCCCCTCGCTGGTCGCCCCGCTCAGCCCCTGGCCCCTGCGGGCACAGGGCAGCGAGGACTCGTTCGGCGCGGGTCTCGGCGACGATCCGCTGCCGCTCGTGCCCGCGGCGCGGCGCGCGAGCTGAGCCCGCGCACCCAGACCGTCCAGACCGTTCCCCTGCCGCCGTCCCGGCGGGTCACTGTCACCGTTGTCCACCGCTCCTCAGTGATACGGCGCCTGCCGCCCGCCGCGGCAGGCGCCGCCCTTCTCCGTAAGGACCGCTTGCGATGACCACAGTCAACCGTCGGGAGACCGGCGCCGTCTTCCCTCCACCGGCGCTGCGGGAGCTGCCCGATCCCGGGCCCGTCGAACCGCGTGTGACCAGGACTCAGATGCTGACCTTCACGGGCCCGGACGAGGGCGACTTGTTCATCCGGTTCGGTGAGTGGTGCAAGCAGCACCGCAACGCCCTGATCGAGAGCCTGTCGTGGACCCCGCACCACAAGTGCGCGCACGGCATCCAGCCGGACGAGACGGAGGAGGTCTACCGGCTCGACGTCATCGTCAACCGCAGCCTGGAGGACGACTGGGAGCAGTAGTGGCGCAGGAGCGGGGAGCGGTCAGCGTGTCGCGGTGCGACCGCGCCCGTGTCCTCGCCCCGCTCTTCGACGCACCCGAGCCCCCACGCCGGAGGCCCGCCCGCTTCAGGCGGGCTGGGCCTCCGGCTGCGGCGTCCGCGGGGAAGGAACGGACGGGGAAAAGTCCTCGGTGCCCTGCGGCCACAGCGGCCAGGGACTGTTGACGGCGGTGATCTGCGGGATCACCAGTTGCCACAGCCCGGTCTGCTCCTCGTGGACGTCGACGTCGGCCGACAGATGACGGGTGCTGACGGCGTAGGCCATGGACGCGACGGCGTGCACGCCGAGGCCGGACGCGAGACCGCTCTCCCGCTCCGCCTCCCGCGCGATGTCGTGCAGTTCCGCGCGCCAGAGCGCGGAGAGCCGCGGCTCGCGTTCGGCGTGCAGCTCCCTGTCGAGCTTCTCGCACGCCCTGATCACCTCGTCCTGCGACCGCTGGTGAGCGATGAGGTGGGTGAGGTCGATCAGGTTCTGGAGCGCGGGCAGGTCCCTGGAGCGCAGTTCCCGGATGCGGGTGCTCGCCCTCTTCACCGCAAGGGACTGTACGGCGTCGGCCAGATCGGCCTTGTTGGCGAAGTGGAAGGACAGGGCTCCCTTGCTGACCGCGGCGAGACTGCTGACCTGGAAGAGCGTCGTGCACTCGTAGCCGACGCCGTCGAACAGGGAGGCCGCCGCCAGCACCAGGGCGCTCTTCGTTCGCTCCGCGCGCTCTTGCCTCATCTGTACGCCCTCTCGTCGGGCCCGCCCTTCCGACGGGCCGCTCGGACAAAGAATCCCGGTGATCGAGCAGTTGCAGCGAGGATAAACATACAGGACGCCTCGTTTCTTTCGCGGGCCATGAAGCACCCCTGCGGCGGGTCGGGGGTATTCCAGGGGCCGCTGCTAACCCTGAGGCGTGAGATGTGACCGATACCACTCGGCGGCGTGCGCGAGGCGCGCCAGCGGGCCGGGCCCAGGCGCTGTGCCGCACCGCTGCCAGACGGCGTCGCCGCGGTACCAGTGGTCCCGCGCGAGCAGCGAGAACTGGCGCTCGCTGACGGGCGATCCGCTCTCCTTCAGCCGGACGAGGGACTCCTCCCACGTCAGATCGCGGGGCGGCGCGGGCAGGACCTTCCCGTCCGCGAGGGTGTCCAGGAGGTCGCGGGTGCGCACCGGTTCGGGGTGGACGGCGTGCTGGACGCCCGTCGCGGAGGCGCCGAGCGCCGCGGCGGCGACGAGACGGCCCAGGTCCTCGACGGCGATCAGGGAGATGAGGCCGCGCCCGGCATCCCAGTACCCGGGCACGTCCCGCAGCAGGCGGGCCAGCGCGGGCACGACCCAGCGGTCGCCCGCGCCCGTGACCAGGCCGGCACGCAGCACGAGGGCACCGGCGCGCAGCGCGTGGGCCTCCCCCTCCAGCCTGGTGCGGCTCGCGGGCGAGACGGGGCGGCGGGGCACCTCGTCCACGTCGGGCCCGCTGTGCGGCCCCGGGCCGTAGACGGCGGTGGTGGAGAGGTGCACGACGCGGCGGACGCCCGAGGCGCGCGCCTCGGCCATCAGCGCTGCGGTACCCAGGACGTTGACCCGATGGCACTCCTCCTCGTCGGAGCCGATGTGGGAGGCCAGATGGACGAGGACATCGGTCCCCGCGCACACGCCGGTCAGCGACTCGGGCCTGGCCAGGTCGGCCGGGACGGGCTCCACTCCGGCCGGCAGCGGCCGGGCGCCACGGGTGAGGGCACGGACGCGGGGCGGCTCGGGGAGGTCGAGGAGGGTGCGCAGGGCGGTCGAGCCGATGAAGCCGCTCGCCCCGGTGAGCAGGATCCGGCCGGTCATACGGCCGCCGTGAACTGGTCGGCGTCGACGGTCATCTCGGCCTGCACATGGGGCGGGACGAAGCCGCCCATGCAGTACCGCCAGAAGGAGACGAGGCGCTCGGGCAGGTCGGCACGGCGCGAGGCCGACTGGCTGAAGAGCTGGATGCCGGTGTAGATGCCGACCAGCAGCTCGGCCAGTTCTTCCACGTCCACGTGCTCCCGCAGCTCGCCGCGCGCCGCGGCGGCGGAGAGCTGACCCTTGAACTCGTCAACCCACATCTGGTACGGGGTCGGGTCATGGATGCCGATCAGCTCCTGATCGACGGCGAGGCGGACGCCGACGCGCAGCAGCATGTTGGTCTGGAGTTCCTGGGCCAGCAGCAGCGTGGTGTCGATGAGCCGCTGAAGACCGTCCTCACCCGGGGGCAGGGAGAAGTGGTTCTTCTGGGCGTTCATCACCTCGTGGGCGAGATCCAGCTTGGTGCGGAAGTGGAAGGTCAGCGCTCCCTGCGTGACCCCGGCGCGCTGGTGGATCTTGGCGATCGTCGCGCCGGAGTAGCCGTCGCGGTCGAAGACCTCGGCCGCCGCTTCCAGGATCATCTGCCGTGTCTCGATGGCCCTTTGCTGCATGGGTTTGTTGCCTGACTGCCCCATCTGTCCTCGCAAATCAAAACGACTGTCCGCTACGTTTGGCGGATCTTCCGACAGCAAGTCTGGCCCCGTCGACGCGAAGGACGCCTCATGCCTGCCACTACCGTCGTGCCCGGACTATCGCAGAACTCTACGTACTCCCAGGCTGTGGAGCGCGCGGTGGTCCACAAGTCCGCGGTCAGCGAAGTGCTGCCGACCGGCTGGCGCCGAACCGGCGAGGCGGATTTCGAGGTGTGGGCCCAGTGGCCGCGCGACCACGGATACTGGCGTACCCGGGACGGACGGCAGGATCCGATGCTCATGGTGGAGACGGCCCGCCAGATCCTCCCGCTCCTGTCCCACGCCGCCTACGGCATGCCGCACGGGCACCAGCTCGTCTGGAAGACCTTCAGCTTCGAGACCTCGGCGCACTTCCTGCGGGTCACCGACCGCCCCGCCGAGATCACCGTGCGGATCGCCGCGGCGCAGGGCCCGAAGGCCGGGAGCCGCTTCCGGGGCGCGGCGCTGGAGATGGTCGTGGAGCACGAGGGGGAGATCGTGGGCACGGTCTCCACGGTCTACACCGCCCACCCCGCCGAGATCTACCGGCGGCTGCGCGGACCCAGCGCGTCCCCCGAGGAGGCGATGAGCAGGGCACGCGCCGTCCCTCTTCCGCCTGCACTTTCCCCCGCGAGCGCCGGGCGGGAACTCGCCCGCGAAGTCGTCCTCTCACCGGGCCTCGCGGGCTCGGGGCCGTGGCAGCTACGGGTGGACACCACCAGTCCCTGGCTGTTCGACCACCCGGTGGACCACGCGCCCGGGATGCTGCTGATGGAGGCGGCCCGGCAGGGCGCCCACGCGGCGGCCCTCCCGCGCGAGACCGTCCTGACGGGCATCGACGTCACCTTCATCCGGTACGTCGAGCTGGACAAGCCCTGCTGGATCGAGATCGCGGCGCCCGTGGCGGAGGGCTGCGACACCTTCCGGGTGTCCGTGAGCCAGGACGGCCAGGAGGCGCTGTCCGGGACCGTACGGGTGGCTGACGCGCCGGACGCTTCGGCGTCGTAGGGAGTGGTACGGGGCCGGCCCTGCACGCGCCGGGCCCGGCCCCGTACCGCCGCGCCGGTACACCGGCGTACGGGGTCAGCTTTCGCAGTAGTCCACGTGGGACAGGTTCTTGACGTAGCGGGCCGCGACATAGCCGGGCTTCGGGCCTCCCAGGAGGTACCAGAGGTTGTTGCCGTCGACGTTCTGGCCTCTGACCTTGCAGTACAGGGCGACGACCGTGCCCGGCTTCAGGCCGCCGAGGTAGGCGGAGCGGGTGGTCGGCTTCTCACGGATGTTCAGCGTGATGCGCGAGACCACCTTGCCCTGCGGCAGTGCGGAAGCGGTCCCGGCCTCCTTGGCCGACGTGCTCCCCCGCGCGGCGGAGGCGGAGGCCGGGGCGGCGTCCGAGGCGAGGGCCGGGGTGGCCGCCAGGAGAGCGGAGCCGGTCAGCACGAGGCCAGCGACCCCGGCCGTGACGCGACGCTTGAGACGAAACGTAGTCATGTTTCCCCTTTTTCTTTCTTTATGAGCGTTGCACGCCTTATGACATGTCGAGCAGGGGAAAGGTTGCCCAAAGAAGGGTCCTTCCGCGCGCGTCCCGTACGCGCTTACCCGGAACGGACCCTCGGCCGGGACATACTGACGGCCATGCGTGTGGCACTGATGACCGCGGGTTCGCGAGGCGACGTCGCTCCCTACACCGGCCTCGCCCACCGTCTGGCCGCCGGCGGGCACAGCGTCACCGTGGTCACGCACGCCTCGTTCGCGAAGCTGGTGACCGCCTCGGGAGCCGCCTTCCACCCGCTACCCGTCGATCCGCGAGCCGAGCTGGAGTCCGCGCGCGGGCGGGGACTGCACCGCAGCCGCACCGGCGCCGGAAAGCTGGCGCGGGTGATCGGGCTGGCGCAGGCCGTGGTGGGGCGGATGGCGGACGGTCTGGTGGAGTCCGCGCGGCACAGCGACGCGCTGCTGCTGTCGGCCTCCCTCGCGCCGCTGGGCCACGCCGTCGCGCAGGAGCTGGGGCTGCCGAGCATGGGGGTCTATCTCCAGCCGCTCGCCCCCACCCGCGCGTTCGCGCCGCCGGTCACCGGAACCCGCTCCTGGGGAGGCCCGGCGAACCTCCTGGCCGGGCACGCGGTGAACCACGCCGTCGACCGCGTCTTCGCCGATGCCACGCGGACCGCCGTACGGGAACTGCTCAGCGACGCCCGTGGACGCGGTGCCCATGGACACGGACGTGCCGCCGTGCGGACCGGGCACCGGGCGCGAGAGCGCCAGAGCTGGCGCGTGCACCACGGGTTCAGCCCGCTGGTCGTGCCGCGGCCCGGCGACTGGCGCGCCGGACTGACCGTCGACGGCTACTGGTGGCCCCACGATCCGCCCGAGGCCCGGCTTCCCGACCGGCTGCTGGCCTTCCTGGACGCGGGCCCGCCGCCCGTCTTCGTCGGTCTCGGCAGCGCGACGGTGCCCGACCCGGCGCGGCTGAGCGCGCTGCTGGTACGGGCGCTGCGCGCGGCCGGGCTGCGGGGCGTGGTGCAGCGCGGGTGGGGCGGGCTGCGGGCCGAGGGCACGGGCGACGGAGACCACTGGGGCGAGGGGGGCGGGGGCGAGGACATGCTGACCGTCGACGAGGTGCCCCACTCGCTGCTGTTCCCCCGCATGGCCGCCGTGGTCCATCACGCGGGCGCCGGTACGACGGCCGCGGGGCTGCGTGCCGGTGTCCCCGCCGTGCCCGTGCCCATCCAGTTCGACGAGGCGTTCTGGGCCTCCCGCCTCACCGCGCTCGGCGTCTCACCGTGCGCGGTCCCGCTGCGCCGCCTGGACGAACGGGCCCTGACGGCCGCGCTGGTGGAGGCCACGAGGCGCCCGCCCTACCGCGAGCGGGCCGCCGAGGTGGCCGCCAGGCTGCGCGCCGAGGACGGCGCGGGCGCGGTCCTCGCCTCGGTGGACGGGCTCGCGAAGGGCTGAGGAGCGGGTGGCCGGATGAAGCGGAATCCTGCCGGTGTGCGTGCGCGGCACACGGGAGTGGTCCATACCAAGACCTTGACAGAGGGTTAGTTCACTTCTTAAATCACGCTGTGAAGTAACCCCGTCCGCACCGGTTCGGCGCCACCCCCACAGCATTTCCGTCCCGTGTACCGGAAGGGAGAGTCATGAACTCCCCGCGCTCAGCACGGCGTCTGCTCCTCACTCTGCTGTCCGTCGTCCTCGTCGCCCCCGTCCTCGCCGCGCCCGCGAGCGCCAGCCCGGCCGGGGTGCCGGAACCGTCCGCAGGTGGCGAAGCCGTCCCCCTCGCCGAGACGTTCACGGAGAACTTCGACGGTGCCGCGGGCTCCGCCGTCGACTCCTCCCGGTGGCAGATCGAGACCGGCGACAACGTCAACAACCACGAGCGCCAGTACTACACGGCGGGCAACCGCAACGCCGCGCTCGACGGCCAGGGCAACCTCGTCATCACCGCGCGCCGGGAGAACCCGGAGAACTACCAGTGCTGGTACGGCAGATGCGAGTACACCTCGGCGAGGCTCAACACCTCGGGCAAGTTCACCACGCAGTACGGGCACGTCGAGAGCCGCATGAAGGTGCCGAGGGGCCAGGGCATGTGGCCCGCCTTCTGGATGCTGGGCAGCGACATCGGGCAGGTCGGATGGCCCAACTCGGGTGAGATCGACATCATGGAGAACGTCGGCTTCGAGCCCTCCACCGTGCACGGCACCCTGCACGGCCCCGGGTACTCCGGCTCCGGCGGCATCGGCGCGGGTTACACGCTGGCGGGCGGCCAGCAGTTCGCCGACGCCTTCCACACCTTCGCCATCGACTGGTCGCCCGACGCCATCACCTGGTCCGTCGACGGGAACGTCTACCAGCGCCGCACCCCCGCCGATCTCGGCGGCAGAGCCTGGGTGTTCAACAAGCCGTTCTTCCTGATCCTCAACCTGGCCGTGGGCGGCTACTGGCCGGGCGACCCGGACGGCAGCACCACCTTCCCGCAGCAGCTCGTCGTCGACTACGTACGCGTCAGCACCGGCAACGGCGGCTCGGGCTCCGGCGGGCCCATCACCGGCATCGGCGGCAAGTGCCTGGACGTGGCGGGCGCGAACTCCGCCAACGGCACCCCCGTGCAGCTCTACGACTGCAACGGCACCGACGCACAGCGCTGGAGCAAGGGCAGCGACGGTTCCCTGCGCGCCCTCGGCAAGTGCCTGGACGTCACCAGCGCGGGGACAGCCAACGGCACGGCCGTGCAACTGTGGGAGTGCAACGGCACGGCGGCACAGCGCTGGACCGTCACGGCGGCACGCGACATCGTCAACCCGCAGGCCGACAAGTGCCTCGACGCGCGCGACGGCAGCACGGCCAACGGCACCCGTACCCAGATCTGGACCTGCACCGGCGCCGCGCAGCAGAAGTGGACGGTGAGCGGCTGACACCCGCGCGGGCGCGCACCACGGCACGGCGGGCCCGTGAACCGGTCACCCCTCGCGCGCGCCGCGACGGCCGTCGCGCCACCGCTCGGCCGTGACGCGGTACAGCACATGGCGGCGCAGCGGGTCGTCCGCCGGCAGGCGGGGGTGGTCGAACGTGCCCCGCGGGTCGTGCGTCATCCCCAGCCGCTCCATGACGGCGACGGAGCGGCGGTTGTCCGCGGCGGTGAAGGAGACCACCTCCGTCAGGCCCAGCCCGTCGAAGGCGAAGTCGAGCGCGGCCGTGGCGGCCTCCGTCGCGTAGCCGTGGCCCCATGCGGAGCGGGCGAGCCGCCAGCCGACCTCGACGGCAGGCGTGAAGGACGCCTCGAAGGCGGGCCGCGACAGCCCCGTGAACCCGACGAAGGCCCCCGTCGCCACCACTTCGACGGCCCACAGCCCCCAGCCCTGCTCCTCGATCAGCCCGGCGACACGGGCGGCGAGCGCGTCACTGGCCGCCCGGTCCAGGGGCGCGGGGAAGTGCGCGGTCACCTCGGGGTCGGCGTTCAGCTCGGCGAACGGTGCCAGGTCATCGGGGCGCCAGGGGCGCAGCAGGAGGCGGGGAGTACGGAGTCCGGCCTGCGGTGCGCCGGACGGGGTGGATGCGTCGGGCAAGGGTGCCTCCTGGGGGCGCTGCGGGCGTGTCCACCGTAGGGCGCCGACCGGCCCGGCGCGGGCTCCGGCACGGGCTCCAGGGCCGGGGCCGAAGGCTGATCATGAACATGTAGGCTCCCCTCCGGAACGCGCCGTCCGGCGCATACGAACGACGCACACGAACGAACGGAAATCGGGGGAACAGCCGCATGGCGATGCGTAAGGCCACGATGAAAGAGCAGGTCTCGGCGGCGATAGCCGAGGCCGCGCCGGGCGACCGGGCACTGGTGACCGTCACCTGCCTCACCGGACCCACTCCCTGGCTCACCGGCGCACTGGGGCTGATCGGGCAGCTCATGGTGAAGTACTACTTCGTCACGCTCACCGACCAGGCCGTCGTCCTCCACCGGATGCACCGGTTCAGCCAGCGTCCGCAGGAGGTCTCGTACGTGATCCCGCGCGACCAGGCCCCGGCGACGGTCTCGCAGGTCGGGCTCAACCCGCTCTGGAGCTCCTTCCACATGGCGCTCCCCGGGACCACGAACCCCATCCGCCTGAACGTGCACCGGATGTGGCGCGGCGAGCTGGAGCAGTTCCTGTCCGCGATCGGCGCCGCGCCGCAACAGCAGGGCTACGCGCCGCAGGCCGCACCCCAGCAGCAGGGCTACGCACCCCAGGCCGCACCGCAGGCCCCGCCCCAGTACGGCGGCCACCCGCAGCCCGACCCCCGGCACCTGCTCCAGGGGCAGGGTCAGGGTCAGGCCCAGTACGGCAACCCGGCGCCCCAGCAGCAGGGCCAGGGCCAGCCCGCTCCGTACGGCTACGCGCAGACACCCCCGCAGCAGGGCAACGGCAACCCGTACGGCGGCTGACCCGACGCTGACGGGCACCGGACACGCCCGGAACGGTCCCGCCTCCGGCCACCGAGCCGGAACCGGAGGCGGGAGCCGGTTCGTTGGGCCCGTATGACCGACACACCCGTCCGCTGGGGCATTCTCGCCACCGGGCCCATGGCCGCCGCCTTCACCGAGGATCTGCTCGCCGAGCCCGACGCCGAGGTGACCGCCGTGGGCTCCCGCTCCGACGCGTCGGCGCGGCGCTTCGCCGAGCGCTTCGGCATCCCCCGTGCCCATGGCACCTGGAAGGAGCTGGCCGGCGATCCCCAGGTGGACGTCGTCTACGTCGCCACCCCGCACGCGCACCATCTCGCCGCCGCCACCGTCTGCCTGGAGGAGGGCAAGGCGGTGCTGTGCGAGAAGCCGATGGCCCTCAACAGGGCCGAGGCCGCCGCGATGGCCGCGCTGGCCGAGCGGCGGTCGGTGTTCCTCATGGAGGCCATGTGGACGTATCTGCACCCCACCGTCCGCCGGGTCCGGCAGCTCGTGGACGAGGGCGCCATCGGCGAGGTCAGGTCGCTGCACGCCGACTTCGGGGCGCGCGCTCCCGCCGATCCCGGGCACAGGCTGCGCGATCCGGCGGCGGGCGGCGGCGCGCTGCTGGACCTCGGCACCTACCCCGTCGCGCTCGCGCATCTGCTGCTGGGTCCGCCCGACGAGGTGACGGCGTGGTCGCATCTGACACCGGACGGCGTGGACGAGAGCACCGGCGCTGTCCTGGGGTACGAGGGCGGGGCGATGGCCGTGCTGTCCTGCTCGATCGCCGCGGACAGCGCCCGTAGCGCCGTCGTCCACGGCACCGAGGGGCGCATCGACATCCCCTCGGACTTCTTCAACCCGAGGGGCTTCGTCCTGACCCGCGAGGGCCGTGAGCCCGAGTCCTTCCCCGAGCCGCCCCGGAGCGGCAACGGCTACGGGCACCAGATACGCGAGGTGACCCGGTGTCTGCGCGAGGGTGCGACGGGGTCCTCGCTGGTGCCGATGGCGGGGACGCTGGAGGTCATGGGCACCCTGGACAGGATCCGCTCGCTCACCGGGGTGCGCTACCCCGGCGAGGAGGTGCGCCGCCCCGGCGCGTGAACGCGTATGGGGTGGGGCCGTCGCGGACGTGTCCGCGGCGGCCCCACCCCACCAGACCTGACACAGGGTCAGCTCACCGGATCGGCCGTCCCCGGCAGGGCGTTGGCGCGTGCCACCCCCGCGTACCAACCCGCGCTGGCCTTCGGGATGCGCTTGCCCGTCGGGTAGTCGACGTAGACGGCTCCGAAGCGCTTGCTGTAGCCGTAGCCCCACTCGAAGTTGTCCAGCAGGGACCACAGGAAGTAGCCGCGGACGTCCACGCCCGCCTCGATCGCGCGGTGGACGGCGTCGAGGTGGCCGTGCAGATAGGCGATGCGGTCGGGGTCGCGGACCTCGCCCGCCGGGTCGACGTAGTCGTCGAAAGCGGCGCCGTTCTCGGTGATCATGAGCGGCAGACCGGGGAAGTCGTCCCCGAGCCGGATCAGCAGATCGTGCAGCCCGCTGGGGTCGACCGCCCAGCCCATGGCCGTCGTCGAGCCGGGGGGCCGGTGGAAGGAGACGTTGTCGGCGCCGGGCCAGGGGCTGTGGGCGCTGTTGCCGTGCCCGTCCGAGGTGTGGGCGCCCTCCCCCGTCGAGGCGGAGACCAGGGTGGGTGTGTAGTAGTTGACGCCCAGGAAGTCCAGCGGCCTGCGGGTGCGCGCCAGGTCGCCGTCGCGCACGAACGACCAGTCCGTCAGCCGCTCGGTGTCGCGCAGCAGATCGGCCGGGTAGGCGCCCTTGAGGAGCGGCCCTGTGAAGACGCGGTTGGCCAGCGCGTCGATGCGGCGCGCCGCGTCGACGTCCTCCGGCGATTCGGTGAGCGGGCGCACGTGGTGGACGTTGAGCGTGATCGACACCTGCGCGTCGGGGGACAGTTCCCCGCGCAGCGCCTCCGCTCCCCACTGGTGCGCGAGGTTGAGGTGGTGTGCGGCACGCAGCGCGGCGACAGGGTCGGTGCGTCCGGGCGCGTGGACGCCGGAGGCGTAGCCCAGGAAGGCGCTGCACCAGGGCTCATTGAGGGTGGTCCAGGTCTTCACCCGGTCGCCCAGCGCCCGCGCCGCGAGTTCCGCGTACTCGGCGAAGCGCTCGGCGGTCGCCCGCTCGGGCCAGCCGCCCGCGTCCTCCAGCTCCTGCGGCAGGTCCCAGTGGTAGAGCGTGGCCACGGGCTTGATGCCCTTCTCCAGCAGCTCGTCGACCAGTTGACGGTAGAAGTCGAGCCCCTTCTGCACCGCGGGCCCGCGCCCCGTCGGCTGGACGCGCGGCCAGGACAGGGAGAAGCGGTAGGCGCCGACCCCCATGTCGGCCATGATCGCGACGTCCTCGCGCCAGCGGTGGTAGTGATCGGTGGCGACGTCGCCGGTGTCCCCGTTGCGCACCTTGCCCGGGGTGCGCGCGTAGGTGTCCCAGATGGACGGGGTCCGCCCGTCCAGCGCGGCTGCGCCCTCGATCTGGTACGCGGCGGTGGCCGTCCCCCAGGTGAAGCCGGGCGGGAAGACGCGGGGCTCCGCGCTCGCGGGGCTCGCGGCGGTCTCGGGGCCGGGGGCCGAACGTCGGGTCGCTGTGGTCACGAAGGTCCTTCCGGGTGGGGAGCGATGAGGAATCGCGGTACGGGGTTGGTACGGGGTGGTACTGGGTGGTACTGGGTGGTGCGGAGAGGTACGCGGAGGTACGGAGAGGCGCCGAGGGACGGCATGGGAGGAGCGGCGGCGCGGGGTCAGCCCTTGACCGCGCCCTGCATGATGCCGCCGACGATCTGGCGGCCGAAGACGACGAACAGGGCCAGCAGCGGCAGCGTGCCCAGGAGTGCGCCCGCCATGATCAGCGACTGGTCCCGCACATAGCCCGCGCTGAGCTGGGTCAGGGCGACGGGCACCGTCGGGTTGGTCATGTCCAGCACGATGAACGGCCAGAAGAAGTCGTTCCAGGCGTGCACGAACGTGATCATGAACAGGACGGCCATCGCGGGCCGCGCCACGGGGAGCACGATGCTCCAGAAGATGCGCAGCGAGTGCGCCCCGTCCACCCGGCCCGCCTCGACGAGTTCGTCGGGCAGCGCCTCCGAGAGGTACTGCCGCATGAAGAACACGCCGACCGCGCTCACCAGCGTCGGGAAGATGACCGCGGGCAGCCGCTGCCCCCAGCCCAGCTCGGTCATCATCATGAACAGCGGGACGACACCGAGCTGCGGCGGCACCATCATCGTGCCGATGACGAGCATCAGCAGGATGTTGCGCCCCTTGAAGCGCAGCTTGGCGAAGGCGAAGCCCGCCAGGGTGGCGAACAGCACCGTGGACAGCGCGATGACGCCCGCGACGATGAGGCTGTTGGCCATGGCCTTGCCCAGCGCCGCGTCCTGCCACGCCTTGCCGAGGTTGTCGAGCAGGTGCGGGCCCGGCAGGAACGGCGGCGGCGTCTGGGTGACCCGGGTGTTGTCGCTGGATGCGGCGACCATCGTCCAGTACAGCGGGAAGAGCGAGACGACGGCGGCCAGGCCGAGCAGTACGTAGGCGAGCGGCCCGGCGTGGTGCTGCCGCCCGGCGCCCGTCCGCAGCGAGCGCCGCCTTCGCCGCGCCCCTGGCGCGGTGTCCGTCTCGGCGGGGACGGGGGTGCGGGCTTCCGTCCGTGCCGGAAGGCTGTCTGTGGTCATGACGTGCTGCTCCTGGTCGACGTACGGGACGCGAGGCGCTTGACGACGCGCTGGAGGACGAAGACGAGGATCAGCAGGAGGAACATGGCCCAGGCGACGGTGGCGGCCCGGCCCATCTGGTAGTTCTTCCAGCCCTCCTCGTACAGCAGCAGTCCGAGGGTCTGGTACTGGTTGTCAGCACCCCCGGTGATGCCGTTGGGGCCCTGTCCGAAGATCAGCGGCTCACCGAAGAGCTGGGTGGCGCCGATGGTCGACAGCACGATCGTGAAGAGGACCGTGGAGCGGATGCCGGGGACGGTGACCTTGGTGAACTGCTGCCAGCGCGAGGCGCCGTCGATGGCCGCCGCCTCGTACCGGTCGCGCGGGATGGCCTGCATGGCGGCCAGGTAGAGCAGCGCGTTGTAGCCGGTCCAGCGCCAGATCACGATCGAGGAGATGGCGATCTGCGCGGCCCACTTGTTGTTCTCCCAGTCGAGGCTTTCGACGCCGAAGAGGCCGAGCACCCAGTTGATCATGCCGAAGTCGCGCTCGAAGAGCATGGTGAAGACGAGCGCCGCCGCGCCGACCGAGGTCGCGTACGGCGTCAGCGCCGCGACCCGGAAGAACACCGAGCCGCGCAGCTTGTAGTTGAGCAGATGCGCGAGCCCCAGCGCCATCAGCAGCTGCGGGACGGTGGAGATCACACCGATGGTGATCGTGTTGAGCAGCGCGTTCCAGAACCGCGCGTCGGCCCACAGGGCCGTGTAGTTGTCGAAGCCCACCCACTCCATGAGGTTCATCGAGGCCAGCTCGACGCGGTGCAGGGAGATCCAGGAGGTGTAGATCAGCGGATAGAAGCTGAAGGCCGCGAAGACGACGAAGAACGGCGCGACGAAGGCGTAAGGCGCCGCGCGCACGTCGAGACGGTGCAGCAGCGCGCGCCGGCGTTGGCGGGGGCGGCCCTGGCGGTCGTGACCGGGGCCGCCGGGCACCGGTACGGCGCCCGGCTCCTCGGCGGACCCGCCGGTCCGGGGTACGGGGGTGGAGGTGGCCACCGGAAGGCATCCTTCCTGAAAGCTCTGCGGAGAAGGGACGGGACGAAGCGGAACGGGTGGACGGGGCGGGCGGGGGGCGCCCGCCCCGGAGGACGGACGCCCGCCCGGGGCCCGGCGGCCGGCCGGTACGGGGCTCTGCGGCCCGCCCGTACCGGCGAGGAGCGGCCGCCGGGCGGTGCGGCGGATGGCCGTGGGCCGTGGGCCTTGGCCGTGACCCGGCGCGTCCCGGTGAGCCCCGAAGGGTCAGCGACGGGTCGGCCCGGTCAGCCCGCGGCCTTCTTGATGCGGCCGTCCGTGGTGTCCCACGCCTTGTCGGGGTCCTCGTTCTTCGACTCGATGAGCTGGAGGCCCTGCGAGAAGATGTCCTTGATCGTGCCGTCCTTGCGGCCCAGGACCTGCTTGTCGGGGATCTCCGTGGCGGCGGCGCCGAAGATCTCACCGATCGGCGCGTCGCTGAAGTACTCGGACTTCGCCCCCGACACGGCGGGCGCCTTCAGCGCCTCCTCCGAGGACGGGAAGTTGCCGAGCTTCTTGAACAGGTACTCCTGCTGCTCGGGCGCGGTGAGCCAGGCGACGAGCTTCTTCGCCTCCTTCTTGACGGGGCTGGCCTCCGTGACACCGAGGAAGGAGCCGCCCCAGTTGGCGCCCTGCGGGGCCTTCGCCACGTCCCACTTGCCCTTGTTCTTCTCGCCCGCCTTCTCGCTGATGTGGGCGAGCATCCAGGCGGGGCAGACGGTCGTGGCGAAGGTGCCGTTGGCCAGACCGGGGTCCCAGCCGGGCTGGAACTGGCGGAGCTTGGCCGTCAGACCGGAGGTGGCCACCTTCGAGGCGAGCTTCCAGGCGTCCTTGACCACGGGGTTCTTCTGGTAGATCAGCTCCCCGTCCTCGTCGTAGAACTGCTTGGAGTTGCCGTAGATCATCGCGTTGAACAGCCCGCTGGAGCTGTCCGTGAACGCGACGTCGTCGTCCTTGGAGCCCTTCTTGAAGTCCTCGCCGACCTCGGCGTACTTCGCCCAGTCGCCCTCCCACAGCTTCGCGACCTCGTCGCGGTCCGTGGGCAGGCCCGCCTGCTCGAAGAGGTCCTTGCGGTAGCAGACCGCCATCGGGCCGATGTCCGTGCCGAGGCCGACGACCTTGCCGTCCGAGCCGGTGACCTGGTTGAGCTTCCAGGGCAGGAAGTGGTCCTTGCCGGGGGTCTTGGAGAGGTCGACGAACTTGTCCGACTGGGTGTCGACGATGTCCTTGGCCCGCAGGACCTCGATGCCCTGGATGTCCTTGAGCCCGCTTCCGGCGGCCAGGTGGGTCTGGAGCGCGGTGTAGTACGTCTGCTCGTCCCCCGCCACCTCGGCCTTGATCTCGATGTTCGGGTGCTCCTTCATGTACCGGTCCAGCAGGCCGGTCTCCTTGAAGCCCATCACGCCGAACAGGCCCATGGTGATGGTCGTCTTGCCGTCCTTGACTCCCCCGCCCGTGTTGCCGCCGCCGCTGCTGCCACCGCAGCCCGCGATCAGTCCGAGCGCGGCAACGGCCGAGACCGTGGCCGTAATTCTTGTACGCCTTAGCGTGCGAGCCCTGCCCATTTCGTCCTCCCCAGCGGCGGCCCCGACGCACCGGAGTACGCGCCTGTCGGTCCGCTCCGCGGCTCAAGTCTGCGATGGGAACGTTCCCAACTCAGGGTGGGAACGTTCCCATCAAGTGACCCGAAGACTGGCCGCCCCGCTATGGCTCTGTCAAGAAGTTGAAACCAACGGATTTCGGGAGCGTGTCCCGTGTCCCGGGGCTCCGACGCCCTCCGCCACCCCTCCCCCGCCCCTCGCGCACCGCTCGGCGCGGCGGTCCTTCTGGCACAATGCGCTGGCGAGCGGGCCAGAGCGGCAGGCGGGACGAGGGAGGAAGCCATGGGGGCGAGCCGGCGGCCGACCATCAAGACCGTGGCCGCGCGTGCCGGTGTCGGCCGCACCACGGTCTCCCGTGTCATCAACGGATCGACACTCGTGAGCGACGAGGCGCGGGCCGCCGTTCTGGCCGCCATCGCCGAGCTGAACTACGTACCCGACTCCGTAGCCCGCGGACTGGTGACCCGCAGGACCAACTCCGTCGCACTCGTGATCCCGGAGTCGGAGAGCAGGCTGGGTTCCGAGCCGTACTTCTCCGCCGTCATCCGCGGCGTGAGCACGGCGCTCATGGACACCAGGACCCAGCTCCAGCTCATGCTCGTACGCGACCAGGGCGAACAGGACCGGCTCACCGAGTCCGTCGCCGAGCGACGCGTCGACGGGGTGCTGCTGGTGTCGGTGCACGAGCGCGACACGCTGCCGGGACTGCTGGAGGACATGGGGCTGCCCACCGTGCTCGCGGGGCGCCGCTCCCCCGACGAGTCACTGAGCCATGTGCACTCCGACAACCTCGGCGGCGCCGCCGAGGCGGTGCGGCACCTCCTGGCACGGGGGCGCCGCACGATCGCCACGGTCACGGGCCCGCTCGACATGGACGTGGGCCGAGGGCGGTTCCAGGGCTGGCGGGAAGCGCTCGCGGAGGCGGGCCGCGCGACGGACGAACACCTCGTGGCCACCGGAGACTTCACCGAGGAGGGTGGCCAGCGAGCGATGCGTTCGCTTCTTGAACGGGCCCCTGAGCTGGACGCCGTGTTCGTCGCGTCCGACGTGATGGCGGCGGGCGCGATGGCGGAGCTGCGCGCTCAGGGACGCCGCATCCCGGACGACGTGGCCGTGGTCGGCTTCGACGACTCGATCCTCGCCCGGCACACCAATCCGTCCCTGACGAGCGTGCGCCAGCCCGTCGAGGAGATCGGCAGCGGCATCGCGCGGATCCTCCTGGAAGAGATCGCCGATCCGGAGGCTTCGCGGCAGCACATTGTGCTGCCCACGGAACTGGTCGTCCGCGACTCGTCGTGAGTCTCCTGGCGGAGGCTGTCCGGAGACTGCCCGGCAGCGGGCCCGGGCGGGTCCGGCCGGGTCCGCCCGTGGCTCACTCGGCGGTCAGCCGGTCGCGCTCCACCGCCTCGTACAGTGCCCGGATGTTGGAGCTGCCGAAGCCGCGGGAGCCGCGGCGCTGTATCAGCTCGTAGAAGAGCGTGTTGCGCTCGTACGGTGAACGGCTGAACAGTTGCAGGAGGTCGCCCCACTCGTCGCGGTCCGCCAGCACCTGCGCCGAGCGCAGCATGCCGACCTCTGCCCGCATGCCCGGAAGCCGTTTCTCCAGGCTGTCGTAGTAGGTGTCCGGAACGGTCAGGAACTCCATGCCACGGTCCCTGTACTCGCGGACCGTCGGGATGATGTCCTCGACGAGGAACGCCAGGTGCTGCACACCCGGGCCGCCGTTCCGCTCCAGGAAGGCGTCGAGCTGGCCCGTCCCCTTGCCCGGGTCCGGCGCGACGAGGGTGAAGGTGACCCGGCCGGAGGAGCTGCGCATCACGACGGAGTCCATCGCGTGCGCGCCGACGTCCACGTACTCGGAGGAGTAGCAGGACATGCCGAAGGCATCGCGGTAGAAGTCGCCGTACTTGTCGAGCGTGGCACCTTCGAGGCATACCGCGATGTGGTCGAGCAACTGGATCCGGCCGGTGTGCGGGCCGCTCGGCGCGTCCTGTTCCGGCGCCTCCGGTCCCGGCGCCTCCGGTGCCGCTGCGTCCGGTAACGATGTGTCCTGTAACGATGCGTCCGGCAGTGTGGTCCAGTTGCGTCCGGGCGGCGGGCCCGCCGCCGGGCCGTGGTCGCGGGGCAGGAGGGTGTGTGTCGTGCCGCCGAAGGCGGAGACCGCCGGGTTGCCCTGGGCCAGGCCCATACGGCTCTGTCCTGGGCCCGTCACCGTGGCTCCGGCCGCCACCGCCGACCGCACGGCCTCTTCGACGTCGTCGCAGGTCAGGGCGATGTCGGCGATGCCGTCCCCATGTTCGCCGAGGAACCTCCACGTGGCCGGACCCGTGGTGACGGCGAGCTGCACCGTGCCCTGCCGCAGCAGCGCGGAGCTGTGGTCCACACCCACGGCCTCCGCCACCCGCGAGAACCCCATCGAGGAGACGAAGTAGTCGACGGCGGACTTCTTGTTGCTCGTGTAGAGCTCGACGTACGCGATGTCGTGCACAGTCATTGAGATTCTCCTGGACGGACGTATGACGAAGGTGGTGGCCGTCACCAGTGCCGTTCCTGTCGGCTGTGAAGGTGTCCGGCCCTGATTCCGTGATCCGCGCACCACATCATGAACTCGTCTATCTGCTCGGCCTCGTACGTGTCCTCGCGACGCGTCGCGGCCATGAGGTTTCCCGGCCAGGGCTCCTCGCCCACGGCGTAGACGTACGCCTCGCCGGCTCCCAGCTCTGTGGTGATCGTGGCCGCCTGTGCGGCGCTCAGACCCGTCGGCTTCCGCTTGCGCGGGTGGCTGCTCGGCCTCTCCCTGCCCGGCAGGTACAGCGGGGGGCGGTGGAGCGGGCTCGGCGGGGCGCTGTCGCGCTCCATTCCGAGGAAGGCGTAGTCGGCCGTGCCCAGGAGCTGCCGGACGCAGCGGTAGGGCGCGGGGTCGGTGCCCGACGAGTCCGTGCCGATGAACGCCGAGCGGCCGGCCAGCTCCACCCAGTACGTCGCCCCTTCGCCGAAGGCCGGGAGGCCGAGGCCCAGGGCGTCGGCGTCGGCGTCGGCGTCGGGATCCATGGCAGCGGGATCCTGGGCAGCGCGCTCTCCCAGGAACGGTGTGGCCACCACCCGGCCGCCGGGGAAGGGGAACTCGTCGTAGTCGTCGGCCTCGACCACCGGGAAGCCGAGCCGGCTGAGGTACAGCCCGGTGGAGGGGCCGTCCGGGTCCGCGCAGGGGCCCGGGGAGGCGCGGGACGTGCGGGAGGCGCGGGGCGCGACGATCGTGCCGATGCGACCGCGCAGTTGCAGAAGCGTCTCCAGCACGATGGGGTCCTGGTGCCCGTGGGTGACGAGCACGAGGTCGATGAAGTCGGGCAGGTCGTCCAGCGTGTAGTGGTCCTCGGTGCCGCCGTCCGCGCTGATGAAGGGATCCGTCACCACCGCGCCCTCGGGGGTCTGGAGCGCCAGGCAGGCGTGCCCGAAGTAGCGGATGCGTCCGCCGGCTTCGATGTGCCGGTGCGGCGAGGGGCCAGCGGACTCGCGGAGCAGCATGGCCAACTGCTCCGCCTGGGCGGCGTCGAGCCCGAGCGTCTCGCGCAGGCGGCCGAGCGCGTCCGGCGCCCGGGAGCCGCCCAGGCCGGACGATCCGCCGTACGGTTCCGGATTCCGCTTCGCCGTGACGTGTGTTGCGGCGTGCCTTGTGACGTACGTTTCCGGCGACCGCGCGCAGGATTCCAGCACGGGAGATTCCAGGAATACGGGATTCATCGCGTCGGCTATCCGTTCTCCCGCATGAGGCCGGGCGGAGAATGTTTCCCCTGACAGCCCGACGGGCGCCTTCTGCTGGAGAAACATCAGCTCATCCACCATGTGCGCCCTCAATCTCCCAGAAGAGAAACAGAACAGAACCCGCACTTGACGGTTCGAGGACTCCGGCGCGACTTCCAGTCGCTGCCCTGGACTTGTAGCGCTCGTGCTCCGCACTATGGCATGCGGCACTTCGGAAGAACAAGACCGCACTGATGTGTTCAACTGCCGCGACACGCACTTGAACGCCCGCCGCCATTCCATAGGGCTCGAAACGGCGGTGAGCCGGACGCCTTGGCGGCGGCCGGCTCATCGCTTCACACGCGGGGCCCGCCCCGCGTCACTCAGTCCTCGATCCAGCCGTGGCTCTCGCTGAACTTCATCAGCTCATGCCGGAGCTGGAGGATCTGCTCCGCCGTCAGGGAAGGCCCCGTCTTCAGCAGAAGCTCGGTGATATCCCTGGTGTACTCCTCGGCGGTGAGGACGTCACACATCGGATACTCGCCGTCCGCCGCCGTTCTGGCCGAATCCGGTCCTCGGCCCCCGGCCGAGGAGGAACCCGGTGCCGCCTGGGCGGCTCGCCCGGCGGCGGGCGCGGACGGCGCTTCGGCCGTCTGCGAGAGCTTGATGTGCGATGCCCGCTGTCCCCGATCACCGTCCTCGACCTCGAATTCGACCGCCAGTCCCGAACGGAGATATTCCTCGGGGATCAGCAGATCGTTCACATGCAGGAAGATGTCCTCTCCCCCGTCATCGGGAGCAATGAACCCGTAGCCCCGCATGCTGTCGAACCGCACCACACGCCCAGAAGCCATACACCACACCCCCAACACACCCGGGCCCTTTGCCCGACCACACAGGGATCGTAGCTCTTCACCCGCCCGGCCAGCGAGGGGGGTCCCGCGTTCCGCACGTCGATGTACTACCGGTAACTCGGTACCGGAACATCGACGTCCACCAAAAGGATCTTTTCGCGTTCTTTACCGCGTCCTTCCGCTCGGTTGACATCACAACAGACCCCGCTAGCATCGAAGGTCACATGCGTTGGTGCAAAGCAATCGATGCAAAGCAACCATACGCTGCGGGGGCTTGCGGGGGCTTGCGAATCGGTCGGCCGGCTGAGGAATCCACTCGATACTGATGCGTATCCGCTGGGGAAAACGACCACTCTTCCGGTGTATGCACAGCGTATCCCTTCCCATCTCTCATCCGGCGCGTTCACACCCCTTTGCGCCGCCGTTGCGGATATAGAAGGGATTTTCCGCGCTGGTTTCGCAGGGGTCGCACTCCTGCACCGCTACACCACAGGGGGATGGTGTGAACATTTTGCACCCAGGATCGAACACGGCACGCATTGGCCCGACAAACGACCCGGCAATCGAATCGGCAGATACGGGCAGCGGGGAGATCCGTCTGCGGGGGGAATTCACGCATCTCCCCATATCGCTTCTGCAGTTCGGTGACTCGCCCCGCTCTGCGGGGCAGGACAAGAAATACACGGAGCAGCTCGCGGAGAGCGAGACGCCGCTTCCGCCGATCCTGGTGAACCGGCGGAGCATGCAGGTCGTCGACGGCGTGCATCGCGTTCTCGCCGCCATCCTCAAGGGGCGGGAGACGATCGGGGCCGTACTCGTCGACGTCTCACGGGACGACGCCTTCCTGCTCGCCGTGGAATCCAACACCCAGCACGGCCTGCCCCTGTCACAGGCGGACCGGAGAGCGGCCGCGACGCGGCTCATCGCCTCCCACTCCCACATGTCGGACCGGGCCATCGCGCGCGCTTCCGGCCTCGGGGCGAAGAGTGTGGCGGCCATCCGGCGTTCAAATGCCTCCGAGCCGCAGTTGAACGCCCGTATCGGCAAGGACGGAAGGGTCAGGCCGGTTGACCGCGCGGCAGGCCGGCGGCGGGCGGCAGAGGTGATCGCCCAGAATCCGACGGCATCCCTGCGGGAAGTGGCGCGGCTGGCCGGGATCTCACCGGCGACGGCGAGCGACGTGCGCAGGCGCGTCCTCGCGGGCGAGAGCGTCGTCGCCGAGCCGGCGCAGCCGCCCGCCGCTCCTCCTCCGGAGCCGCCGGCAGAGCCGCCCCCGCTCACGGAGCAGCTCTCGGAGCCCAAGCCCCGGCACAGCTGGGCGCGGAGACCGCGGGAGAAATCGGCCTCCCTGCTGGAGCCGCTGGTGCACGACCCCTCCGTCCGCAACTCGGAGATGGGGCGACGGCTGTTGCGCGTGATGCAGTTCAACGTCATCGGGATACACAGGTGGTTCGAGCTGGCCGAGGCCGTACCACCGCACTGCGACGCCTTGGTCATCGCGCTGGCGCGGCAGAACGCGGACACCTGGCTGGAGTTCGCGCAGGCGCTGGACGAGCGGGCCCCCGCGCCGCGCCGACGCCGGCTCGCCGCGCATCACGAGGGCCGGGCGGCTCCGGCCACGTGAGGGACGAGGCGTCATTCTGTCAAGCGGTGTGGCACTGGACAGCGCATAACCGACGTGTGACATTGGTGCTACCCCCTGCGAAATGACCGTCGCCGCCCGCACGCGAGGTGATTTCATTGCAGCAGCCCGACTCCATCAACGGGTCTGCCCCTGCCATCAAGGAACCGGACACCAGCACAACGGAATGGCCGGAAGAACACCATTTCGAGCTCGCGCAAGAGATCACGACCGTCGCGATATCGGCGCTGCACCTGGGGGAATCTCCGCGCACCGAGGGGCAGAATCAAGAACATATCATTCGCCTGGCGGAAACCGAAAGCCTGCTTCCTCCCATACTCGTCAACAGGTGCAATATGCAGGTGATCGACGGAGTGCATCGCGTCTTCGCCGCCATATTGCGCGGCGAGGAAAGAATACGCGCGGTGTTTTTCGACGGCAGCACGGAGGATGCCTTTCTGTGCGCTGTCCGGGCCAATATGGCCCATGGTCTTCCGTTGTCGCTCGCGGACCGTCGCGCCGCGGCCGAGCGGATCGTCGTCTCGCACGCCCGGATCTCGGACCGTGCGATCGCCCGGGCCACCGGCCTGGGCGCCAAGACCGTCGCGGCGCTCCGGCGCCGCCTGGACCTCTCCGGGCCGCATGTGCACGCACGGGTCGGCATGGATGGCAAGACCCGCCCGCTGAACAGCGCCGAGGGGCGGCTGCGGGCCGCCCAGGTGCTCACCGCGAACCCGCACGCCTCGCTGCGCGAGGTGTCCAGGCTTGCGGGGATATCGCCCGCGACAGTGCGGGACGTCAAGAGGCGGCTGGCGATCGGCGAGCCACCCGCAGGAGCCCTGGCCTCCGCTTCCGACGCTGAGGCCCACACCCACCCGTCGGACCCGGAACAGGACGGGCGGCCCCAGGCCCGCCGCCGTGCGGACCCGATGCAGCTCGACCCCGGTCACGCCCTGGAGAAGCTGCTGCGCGACCCTTCGCTGCGCCACAAGGAGATGGGCCGCGAGCTGCTGCGGCTCCTTCACCACAACGCGGTCGTCACGCAGGACTGGTCCGAGTTGCTGGCCGCCGTGCCGCAGCACTGCACGCGCACGACGGCCGATCTGGCGCGGCAGTACGCCGAGAGCTGGGTCAAGTTCGAGGAGCAGTTGCGCGCCTCCGACTGAGCCCGGTCCCGGGACCGGGACCGGGACCGGGCTCACCCCCGGCCCCGGTTCTGGTTCCGGTTGTGGCTCCGGCTCCGGCTCCGGTTCCGGCCGTCGGACGAGAAAGGGGGAAACGGGCCCCGCTGTCCAGAACCGCTCCGCTCCGGCGGCGGTCTGTTGACCGTGCGGTGTCCCGTTTCCTATCTTTGGGCGGATTCTTCGACGGTTCGTCCACAGGGGGAAGCGATGACATCGCAGTCGGAAGCGGAGACGTACAGCTTTCAGGCCGAGGCCGCCCAGATTCTGAACCTGATGGCGCATTCGCTCTACAGCAACAAGGAAATCTTTCTGCGCGAACTCGTCTCGAACGCCTCCGACGCGATCGACCGGCTGCGGTCCGAGCGGTACGCGCACCCCGAGTCGGTCGGCGCGGAACCGGAGCAGGAGGCGCGGATCCGGGTCGCGTTCGACAAGGACGCGGGGACGCTCACCATCGCCGACAACGGAATCGGCATGAGCCGTCAGGAAGTGATCGACAACATCGGCACCATCGCCCGCTCGGGCACGGCCGAATTCCTCCGGACGCTCACCGGGGACCAGCGCCGCGACGCCGAGCTGATCGGCCAGTTCGGCGTCGGCTTCTACTCGGCGTTCATCGTCGCCGAACGGGTCGTGCTGACCACGCGACGGGCCGGACTGCCCGCGTCCGAGGGCGTGCGCTGGTCCTCGGACGGCAAGGGCGAGTACGCGGTGGAGGCCGTCGAGCGCGCCGAGCGCGGCACCACGATCGTGCTGGAGCTGCGCGAGGGCGAGGACGAGCTGCTGAACGAGCACCGGCTGCGCTCGATCGTCCAGCGGTACTCGGACCACATCAGCCAGCCGATCGTCATGGGGCAGGACGAAGCCCCGGTCAACCAGGCTTCGGCGCTGTGGGCGCGGCCCAAGAGCGAGCTGAGCGAGCAGGACTACCACTCCTACTACCGGCACCTCACCAACGACTACACCGACCCGCTCGCCTATGTGCACACGAAGGTCGAGGGCCGGTACGAGTACACGATGCTGCTGTACGTGCCCTCTCGTGCTCCGCACGATCTGTGGGTGCCGCAGGCGCGCCGGGGTGTGCGGCTGCACGTGCGGCGGGTCTTCATCCTCGAGGACACCGGGCAGTTGCTGCCCGGCTATCTGCGGTTCGTGCACGGGATCGTCGACTCCGCTGACCTGCCGCTGAACGTCTCCCGGGAGATCCTCCAGGGCAGCCAGGCCGTCGACCACATCCGGTCCAGCGCGGTCAAGAGGGTGCTGAAGCTGCTCAAGGAGCTGGCGGAGAAGGAGCCGGGCAAGTACGCCGACTTCTGGAAGCAGTTCGGCGGCGTGCTCAAGCAGGGCATCGCCGACGATCCCGCCCACCGGGAGGACCTCACCGAACTGCTGCGCTTCACCTCCACCCGTTCGGACACACAGGACGCCGATGTCTCGCTCGGCGACTACGTGGCCAGGATGAAGGAGGGCCAGGACAAGATCTACTACCTGCTCGCCCCCAGTTTGGCAGCCGCGGCGGCCAGCCCGCATCTGGAGGCGTTCCGTGCCAAGGGCATCGAGGTGCTGCTGCTGGGCGAAGCCGTGGACAACTTCGTCGTCTCCGGCTCGCTGCGCGAGTACCAGGGCAAGCGGCTCCAGTCCGTCGCGCAGGGCGCGCCCGACTTCGGCGAGCTGACGGACGAGGCCGAGAAGGAGGCCGCCGAGCAGGCGGACTCCGACTACGCCGCGCTCCTCGGCAAGCTCAAGGCGCATCTGGCGGGCAAGGCGTGGGACGTACGCGTGACGAACCGGCTGACCACCTCCCCCGCGTGCATCGTCGCCGACGGGGAGGAGACCGACTTCACCGTCGTGCAGCGCATGCGCGGCTCGGGCCTGCCGAACCAGCCGATCCTGGAGATCAACCCCCGCCACCCCCTGGTCGAGCGGCTCAACCGCGACCAGGAGGACCCGCGCGTGCGCGAGTGGGCACATGTCCTGTTCGACCAGTCCGTCCTCACCGCCGGTGCGCGGATCGAGGAACCGGCCACGTTCGTCACCCGGCTCAACGACCTGCTGACGGCCCTCACCGCGGACACCACGACCCGTACGGCGGACACCCCCGACTGATCCCTGCCTCTGCCCCTGTCCGTCGGCGTGCGGCCCCCGGTGGGGGCCGCGGGAACGGCGGTGGAGAGGAGGCGGCATCACATCGGCCAGCCTGGCCCTCCGCTGGTTTCACCGTGGTGATCGCGTGCGTTAACCGTCTCCTTATCGCAGATCTGGAGGAATGTTCGGCATGCGCATTCTCGTGGCCGAGGACGAGTGCTTCCTCGCGGATCTGGTGGCCGAGGGGCTGCGTGACGAGGCGATGGCGGTCGACGTCGCGTATGACGGCGCCACCGCGCTGGAACGCCTCGCGGTCAACGACTACGACGTGCTGGTGCTGGACCGCGACCTGCCCCGGGTGCACGGCGACGAGATCTGCCGCGCCCTGGCCCAGTTAGGGGGGCGCGTACGCATCCTGATGCTGACCGCCTCCAGCGCGGTGCACGAACGGGTCGCGGGACTGAACCTGGGCGCCGACGACTATCTGGCCAAGCCCTTCGCCTTCGACGAACTGGTGGCACGCGTCCACGCACTCGGCCGTCGGGCGGCGCCACCCGTGCCCCCGGTGCTGGAGTGCGGCGGCATCACCCTGGACACGGCCCACCGGCAGGCGTCCCGCGAGGGGCGCTATCTGCCGCTCTCCCGCAAGGAGTACGCCGTGCTGGAGGTGCTGATGCGGGCACAGGGCGCGGTCGTCAGCACCGAGGAGCTGCTGGAGCGGGCCTGGGACGAGCACACCGACCCGTTCACCACCGTCGTCAAGGTGACGATGAGCAAGCTCCGCGCCAAGCTCGGCGGCCCGCCCGTCATCGTCACGGTGCCGGGCAGCGGGTACAGGGTGATGGACGCCGGGCAGGGCGCCCCGGAACCGGAGTCGTGAGGACATCGGCGATGCCTCGGTCCGGGTTCCGGCGCGCCCTGATCAGTGCTTCTCGAAGAACTCCACGATCGCCTCGTTGACCGCCTCCGGGCGCTCCAGATGTCCGAGGTGCCCGCAGCCGGAGATCTCCACGAGGTCGCAGTCCGGGATGATGTCCGCGACTTCGGCGCCGAGATGCGGCGGGGTGATGACGTCGTCGGTGAAGGTGATGACCCGGCACGGTGCGCCGATCCCGCTGAGGTCCTCGCGGCGGTCCTGGTGCGTGTCGATCCACGCCTGCCCGTGGGCGGCGGATTCCGCGCCGCCTCCGGCCAGCTCGAAGATCTCCAGCCAGGTGGACACCGACGTGTCGTCGTTGAGCGTCGCCGGGGAGAGCATCCGCAGCACCGAGTTGACGGCCCGGTACTTCGCCGGCAGCGTGATGCCGCTCTCCTGGAGCAACCGGTCCGCCGCGTCCTGCGCCCGGCGCAGTGCGTCGGACCGGCCGCGGGTGGCCATGAGCACCGCCGAACGCACCAGGTGGGGTTCGCTGATGGCCAGTTCCTGGGCGATCAGCGAACCCAGTGAGGTGCCGACGATCCGGCAGGGTGCCAGCCGCAGCTCCTCGATCAGTCCCTTGGTGTCGGCCACCAGGTCCGCCAGCGTGTACTTGCCCGGCGGGGCCGCCGACGGCGGGATGCCGCGGTTGTCGAAGGTGACCGTCGCATACCCCGCCCGGCGCAGTGCGGGTGTCTGGTGCATGTCCCAGATGTAGCCCGCGGCGGCCGAGCCCATGATGAGCAGGACGGTGTCCTCGTCGCTCCGCCCCGAATCGCTCCGCCCCGACCGCTGCCGCTGGTAGGCGAGCCGGATTCCGTTGGTGTGCAGGTATGGCATTCTCGGTGTCCTCTTACCAGTTACCGGTTACCGGCCCTCTCACCAGCACCATTCCCGCTTGTTGAACAGATGTTCAGCAGCGACATCGTGTGTCCCGCACCAGCCCAGGAACTCCTCGATCTGCTTGATCTGGTAGGTGTCCGGTGTGTACGTGGTCGCCATGACGTGGCCTTGCCAGCTCTCCTCGCCCATGGCGTAGATGTACGCCTCGCCGGCGCCCAGCTCGGTCATGATGGCCGCCGCCTGCTCCGCGTTCGACCCCGACAGTTTCCGCGAGTCGCTCATCTTCTTCGTCACGGGGCGGGTCAGCAGGCCCTGGTAGAGCCACGTCAGCGGAGCACCGTCGCACTCCATGCCCAGGAACGCCTTGTCGACGCCGCCCAGGTGCGAGCGGATGTACTGGTACAGCACCGGGTCGATGCCGGAGGAGTCCGCGCCGATGAACGCCGTGAGGCCGGCGAGCTGCACCACGTAGGTCGACTTGGCACGGATGTCGAGGTCGGAGTGCTCGCCGAGGAACGGTGTGGCCACCACGCGCGCGCCGCCGGGCAGCGGCACCTCGTCAAAGTCGTCGACCTCGATCACCGTGAAGCCCATGGACTTGAGGTAGAGGCCGATCGACGGGTCGCACACATTGCCCCGCGAGGAGCGGGGAACGACGACGGCGTCGGTGCGCGAGCGCAACTGGAGCAGGGTCTCCAGCACGATGTGGTCCTGGTGTCCGTGGGTGATGAGCGCCAGGTCGATGTGGTCCGGCAGGTCGTCGAGGGTGTAGCGGTCACCGTGGCGGTTGTCCGTGCTGATGAAGGGGTCCACCACGACGGCGGCCTCCGGGCTCTGGAGCACCAGGCAGGCGTGCCCGAAGTAGCGGATCCGGCCGCCGCCCTCGATGTGCCGGTCCGGCGCGAGGCTGGGCTCCGGGGCGAGCAGCCGGTCCAGCTCCGCCGCCTGGCCGTCGTCCAGCTCCAGCGCCTCGCGCAGACGCGCGCGGGTCGTGCCCTCGACCCGCGCCTTCGTCAGCTCGTCCAGGCCCGGGTGGTCGAAGGGGACCGGCAGGTCCAGTGTGCCGGGCGAGGGCAGTCGCGGGGTGCTGAGGATGAAGGGCCGCTCCACGCCGTCGTCCAGGGACAGCTGGACGGACTGGCGGCGCCTGTCGAAGGCCGCGCTGTGGTAGAGCAGCGGTTCGATGAACCGCAGGGACGGCTGGTTGCTGGTGTCGTAGGCCAGCTCCACCAGCCCGTTCAGTGCCGCCGGGAGCTGTGGGTACAGCGGGGTGAGGTCGAACCCCGTGGCGTTCTGCCGCAGCAGCTCGTGCGCCTCGGCCACGGCGGCGGCGAAGGCGAGCATGTCCGCACGCTCACGCTTGATGACGTCGAGCAGTTCGCCGACCTCCGTCGCACGGGACTCCTCGACGTTGATGAAGTATCCGCCGCGCAGGGCGGGGTTGCTACTCGCCGCTATGTGTACCTGCGGCGAGTGGAGATACGACTCGAGAAGCGGCACCTGGACGTTCGCCAGGTTCATGGACGCCTGAGCCGGCGCGACGATGTGCATCCAGGCATAGAATTTGTCGACCAGTGGTTCGATGATCGCATTCGAGCGGAGAAACAACCGCTCTTGACTGTCAGGCATCCAGCCCCTCCCGTCCGGCATTTCCACTGCCGTTCCGCTCGGATTCCGGGCACGCGTCTTTACCGCGCGGTGAGCACCAAATCACCACAGTGCCGCTGACGCGTCAACGGACGACCGCTGCCGTTCAACTGCGGGAAGCGGCAGTTGAACAGTGCGGGTTCCGTCTTCTTGAGCCGCCCGCCGCCCCTGTGTCACAGTGCATCAGCCCGTCGCTGCGGTCCCTTGTCGCCGAGAAGTGAGGACAGTGCGGTGCCAAATCCTTTTGAGGATCCCGAAGGAAGCTATCTGGTTCTGGTCAACGACGAAGGCCAGCATTCACTGTGGCCTGTATTCGTGGATGTACCCGACGGTTGGAAATCCGTGTTCGGCGAGGCGCCGCGCGAGGAGTGCCTCGAGTACATCGAGAAGTCGTGGACCGATATGCGCCCCAAGAGCCTGATCGAAGCCATGAAGGGCACCAGCTAACAGCATCACGGCCCTGATTCCAGGCCGACGACCCCTTCCGGCCGTCGGCCTGGACTCGTTCTGTGGCGTATGGCCGCTGTGCGCGCTTTCGCAGCCTTCCGCCGCGCGAGTACGGTCGCGCGGCGTCAGCCTCGGCCGAAAAGCCGACAAAGGGAGAACCCGTGGCCATGATGGGCGGCCCGCGAAGGGGCCCGATGCCGCTGGGCGTCGACAGCTCGATCACCAAACAGAAAATCAAGTCCGGCACGGTGCGGCGCATCATTCCCTACGCTTCGCGCTACCGCTGGTCGCTGGCGGTGGTCATGCTGATGACGGCCGTGAGCGCGGCCATCACGGCGACGAGCCCGCTGCTGCTCAAGATGATCATCGACGACGGCATCACACCCCGCCGGGGCGATGTCGTGGTGGGCCTCGCCTTCGCCATCGCGGGCCTGGCGCTGATCGACGTGCTGGCCACCTTCACCCAGACCTGGTTCTCCGGACGCGTCGGCCAGGGCATCGTCTACGACCTGCGCTGCAAGGTGTTCGGCCATGTGCAGCGGCAGCCGCTGGCGTTCTTCACCCGCGCCCAGACCGGTGCCCTGGTCAGCAGGCTCAACACCGATGTGGTCGGGGCGCAGCAGGCGATCACGACACTGCTGTCGCAGACGGTTTCGACCCTGCTGACCCTGGTCCTCGTGCTCGGCATGATGTTCTACCTGTCGTGGCAGATCACCGTCGCGGCGCTGCTGATGATCCCGTTCTTCCTGTTCCCCGCGAAGCTGGTCGGCCGCAGGCTCCAGCGGCTCACCCGCCACGGCATGGGCCTCAACGCCGACATGGGCTCGATGATGAACGAGCGGTTCAATGTGTCGGGCGCGATGCTGGCCAAGCTCTACGGGCGGCCGGATGAGGAGGCCGAGCGCTTCGCGCACAAGGCGTCGCAGGTCCGCGATGTCGCCGTCACCACGGCCGTGTGGGCACGCATGCTCTTCCTCATCACGACGCTGATCACCGGGGTGACCAGCGCGCTGGTCTACGGTCTGGGCGGGCTGCTGACCATCGGTGGCACCTTCGAGATCGGCACCCTCGTGGCCATGGCCACACTGCTGCTCCGGCTGTACGGACCGATCAACCAACTGTCCAACATGCAGGTCAACGTCATGATCGCGCTGGTCAGCTTCGACCGCGTCTTCGAGGTGCTGGACCTCAAGCCGCTCATCGACGAAGCCCCTGCGGCCAAGCCGCTCCCCGTCGACGACGACACCACCCCTGACATCGAGTTCGACGGGGTGGCCTTCCGGTACCCGGCCGCCGACGAGGTGTCACTGGCCTCACTGGAGACGATCGCGCTGCCCGCGTCGGAGCGCGGTGACAACTCCGTCGTCCTGGACGGTGTGAGCTTCCGGGCACACGCCGGGAAACTCACCGCGCTGGTGGGCCCCTCGGGCGCGGGCAAGACCACGGTCACCAACCTGGTGCCCCGGCTCTACGACCCCACCACGGGGACGGTGCGCGTCGGCGGTCACGACGTACGGGAACTGACCCTCCGCTCCCTGCACGACACCGTCGGCATCGTCACCCAGGACGCGCACATGTTCCACGACACCATTCGCGCGAACCTGCTGTACGCCCGGCCCGACGCCAGTGAGAAGGAGCTGCAAGAGGCGTGCGAGGCGGCCAGGATCTGGGAGACGATCTCCTCACTGGCCGACGGCCTCGACACCGTGGTCGGTGACCGCGGCCACCGCCTCTCCGGGGGTGAGAAGCAGCGCGTGGCCCTCGCCCGGCTCCTGCTCAAGTCCCCGCCGGTCGTCATCCTCGACGAGGCCACCGCGCACCTGGACTCCGAGTCCGAGGCGGCGATCCAGCGCGCGCTCAAGACCGCGCTGTCGGGCCGGACCTCCCTGGTCATCGCCCACCGCCTGTCCACCATCCTGGAGGCCGACCAGATCCTCGTGCTGGAGAACGGCCGGATACGCGAGCGCGGCACCCACGGCGAACTGCTCGCCGCCGACGGCTCCTACGCCGAGCTGTACCGCACCCAGTTCTCCGGCCAGGCCGCGAGGGGCGCACCGGAGAACGGGGCCAAGGGAACGAAGGGCGCCAAGGACGCCAAGAAGGCAAACATCTAGCACCGGTCCTGGAGACCACGGTTTTGGGAGGTACGTGTTGGACACCGCCGAGCCGGGCGTGGGTGCCTGGCAGCCACACGAGATCACCAGTGAAGCGGCCGGTACGCGGGACCTCGTCGGCTGGCTGGACCAGTTGGGCGCGCGACGGCTCGCCGAGCTGCTCACCGAGCACAAGGGGCTCGTCTTCCGGGACTTCGGCGTCACGGCGGAGGGTGTCGACCCGGTGTTCGCGCGGCTGGTGCCCGACCGCCTGCCGTATGTGCACGGCAACTCGCCGCGCACCAAGGTCGGCGGCAACCTCTACACCTCCACCGAGTACCCGCAGCAGTACACCATCTCGATGCACAACGAGCTGAGCTACGCACACCGCTGGCCGACGCGGCTCGCCTTCTACTGCGAGAAGGCGGCGGAGAGCGGCGGCGCGACCCCGGTGCTCGACGGCGAGCTGTGGCTGCGCTCGCTCGACGCGGAGGTGCGGGACGCGTTCGCCGGGGGCATCCGCTACGTGCAGAACCTGCACGACGGGCTCGGCTTCGGGAAGAGCTGGCAGGACACCTTCGAGACCGACGACCGCAAGGCGGTCGAGATGTTCCTTCGGGAGTCGCGGGCCGAGTGGGAGTGGACGGAGGACGGCCTGCGCATCGTCCAGTTGCGCCCCTCCACCACCAAGCACCCCGTCACCGGCGCCGAGGTCTGGTTCAACCAGGCTGACCAGTGGCATCCGGCCGGACTGGGCGACGAGGCGTCGGCCGAGCTGTACGACATCCTCTCGCCCGACGAGTTCCCGCAGTACGTGACGTTCACCGACGGCGACCCGATTCCCGACGCCTACGTCGAGCACATCCTCGGCCGCGGGCTGGAGGGCGCCGTCGACGTCGCCTGGCACGACGGCGACATACTCCTCATCGACAACGTCCTGCTCGCCCACGGCCGGCGCCCCTTCGAGGGGACACGTCGCGTGCTGGTGGCCATGTCCGACACATAGCGGCCGGGCGGTGCCGGAGCGAGACCGAGCGCCCGAGGAGTGGGTACAGTCCCCGCGACCGATCGGAGCCGGGGGAACAGCTTGGGCAGCACAGTCAGCCAGATCGTGGTCGCGGTGCTGGGCATCGGCGGAACGCTCGCTGCCGCCGTCATCACACAGCGCGGTGCCGACCGCGCCAGGGCCCGCGAGCTGGAGCACGCGAGGCAGCTCCAGCGGGACGAGCGCGAGTACGCCACGCGGCAGGCTCAGCTCGAGGCGCGGCGTACGTGCTACGCGACGGTCAGCGCCGGTACGCGCGACCTGGCCAACGTGCTGACGCGGGTTCTCCATGCCCTGGAGCGGGGCGAGGTGACCGAGGAGTTGCGGTCGGAGCTGGACAGGGCGCGCCGCGACCACCGCATGCGGCACGCCGAGGCGCAGATGGTCCTGCCCGACGGTGTGGCGGGCGCGGCCAGCACCGCGAACCGCCATCTCGGCGACCTGTACGGCCTGTTGATGCGTCTCGAGGGTGGCACTCCCCGGCAGGGCGAGAGCGTGGCGACCGCCCGCGAGAGCCTGGACAAGCTGTGGGACCCGCTGTGGCGGATGCGGCACGTCATGCGCGTCGATCTCGGGATCACGGAACCCGAGGAGGACGGCCGGTGAAAGTTCCCCTGACCCGCCCGCAGAGGTTCCGCGAGGTGCCGTGAGGTGCCATGAGGTTCTTCCGTGAGCCTGCCCCATCCCGGTGGCCGCGTCGGCGCGGGTCACCGAGAGGGGGCGGAGAGACGGAGGGACGGCGCCCGGCTCAGTCCGCCGAGAGCGCCTCGACGAGGTCGCCGGTCTTGGCGTGCGGGAGGGTACGGGCGACATCGGCGACGGCGATCATGCCGACGAGCCGCGTGCCGTCGATCACGGGGAGCCGCCGCACACGGTGCCGGGTCATGGTGGCCAGCACCTCTTCAGCGTCGTCGTCCGCGCCGATGGTCACCGCTTCCGCCTGGTTCAGGCTCCCCGCGGGGAACTCCTCCGGCGACCGCCCGGCCGCGAGGACCTTGACCACGAGATCGCGGTCCGTCACCACGCCCTTGATCTTGTCGTCGCGCCCGCAGATCGGGAGGGCCCCCACCCCGAGATCGGCCATCATCCGCGCCGCGTCGGCCGCGGTCTGGTCGGTGCGCACACACTCCGCGCCACCGCTCATGATCTCGCGTGCTGTCGTCACAGCCTTCTCCTCTCCTCAGTTCCCCCGGTTTCTCGATTCGCGGCTTCTCGCTCTTCTCGCTCTTCTCGGACGGTGCTCTGCCCGGCCGCTCCCGGGCGCCGCGGCGGGTACCCGTGTACCCGCCGGCCGAACGCGCCGGGCACGCCGGATGCGGGCCGGGCCGCCCGACCGCCGGGCCGGTTCCGGCCCGGACGCCCGGAAAAGCCCGGGCGCGGGCAGTACCGCTCAGGGCTTGCCCTTGGCCTGCTCGGCGGCCTTGCGCGCGGCGGCGGACTCACCGTCATGGGCACCGGTGGCGAGCTTGCCGCCGGAGCTTTCGATGTGGGCGCGTACGAACCACTGGAACAGCTCCAGCTTGCGGAGCTGCTCGATCAGCAGGTCCTGCGTGACGGGGTCGGGCTCGTCCGTCGCGCGTACGGCCTTGCGGTGGTCCTCGATGATGCCGGTGTAGACGACGTCGAGGGCGCCGAGGTGTTCGATGGCTTCGGCCTTGCCGATCTCGTAGTCGTCCCAGGTGCGCTCGGCCACCATCGTGCCCGGGGTGCCGGGCGGGGAGCCGCCCAGGGTGGAGATGCGCTCGGCCGTGTTGTCGACCATGTCGCGCACCGCGTCCACCTGCGGGTCCAGCATCTCGTGGACGGCGATGAAGTGCGGGCCGACGACGTTCCAGTGCACGTGCTTGAGGGTCAGGGCCAGAT
This sequence comes from Streptomyces daliensis, assembly GCF_054782395.1. NCBI lineage: Bacteria > Bacillati > Actinomycetota > Actinomycetes > Kitasatosporales > Streptomycetaceae > Streptomyces > Streptomyces daliensis. The sequence goes on from NZ_BAAGSO010000094.1 coordinate 422,010, forward strand.
CGTTCAGCGCGTGCAGCCGCATGCGCAGCACGTCGATGACGCCGCCACCCTCCTTGGTCGTCATGCCCGGCACGGTGTAGGACGGCGTGGAGCTGTTCTTCGAGGTCACGGCGGTCCTTTCGTTCGTGTGGAGACCGGCAACGGCGTGCCGAATGACGGTGATCAGGGGTACCGCGGCCGGGGGCCGGGTAAACCTCGGCGCCCCTCCACCGGCCACACCTCGGCCGCACCTCGGGCACACCCCCATGCCCCGCCGGTCAGGGGGTACGCGTGCACGGCCGGGGCGGGGCCGCCACCCCCGCGCCGTAAGACACCAGAGTGCGCACCGTGAGGCTGTAAAGCCGTAAGGCCGTGGAGGAGATACGCGATGGAGCCGCGTGAGGACATCGGGCACCAACTCGCCGAGGACCACGAGAACATCGAGGCCCTGCTGAACCACCTGGAGGCACTGCCGCCGATGGACGGGCAGCGCAGGAACTTCGTCGGGCAGGTGGCCGTCGAGCTGGTGCGGCACCTCGTCGCGGAGGAGAGGTATCTGCACCCCGTGCTGCGCGACAGGGTGCCCGACGGAGCGAAGCTGGCCGATTCCGCACTGCGGCGGCACGCACGTATCGAGGACGTCCTGCGGGAGCTGGAGGACGTCACCTTCGGCTCCGTCGAGTTCGAGGACACCATCCGCCGTGCCGTCGGCGAGGCGCGGGCCCACACGGAGGAGGACAGGACGGTCCTCCTACCCCGGCTGCTGGAGCACGTCACCCCGCGGGAGCTGGCGGACCTGGACGCCGAGGTCAGGCGGGTCAGGCTCGCCGTGCCCACGGCCCGCCACGACCCGACGGGAGAGGCCCGCGACCCCAGCGAGGGCAGCGGGGACGACGGGGACGACAAGGGCGGCGGCGACACCGGCGCACCGTCCGCCTTCGGCCCCGGCGCCGTCGGCCGGACCCGGGCGCTCACGGAACACCACTGCGAGCGGGCATGAGCCAGGAGCACGGCCACGACCACTCGTCCCTCCCCCGCTCACCCCTCCCCTGCCCGCCCCGTCCCCCGAGTGGCGGCGCACCGGGTTCCCTCCGGGCCGACGCGGGCACCACGGAGGCCATGGAAGCCATGGATCACTCAGCGGCACCCGTACTGGAGGCACTGGCCCACTACCAGGAGGCGGACGAGCTGCCCTTCACCCCGCCGGGCCACAAGCAGGCCCGCGGCGCCGACCCCCGCGTCCGCGCGGTGCTGGGCGACGCCGTCTTCCACGGCGACGTCCTGGCCTCGGGCGGGCTGGACGATCGCCGTACGCGCGGCGCCGTGCTGGAGCGGGCCGAGCGGCTGATGGCGGACGCCGTCCACGCCGAGCACACCTTCTTCTCGACGTGCGGCAGCTCGCTGTCCGTGAAGGCCGCCATGCTGGCGGTCGCCGGACCGCACGAGAAGCTGCTCGTGGGGCGTGACGCGCACAAGTCGGTCGTCTCTGGGCTGGTGCTCTCGGGCATCCACCCCGTCTGGGTCGAACCGCAATGGGACGAGGAACGGCGGCTGGCACATCCCCCGTCCGTGGCCTCCTTCGAGGCGGCCTTCGCCGCGCATCCGGACGCGCGCGGCGCGCTGGTGACCAGTCCCACCCCGTACGGCACCTGCGCCGACCTCGCCGGGATCGCCGAGGTGTGCCACCGCAGGGGCCGCCCCCTGATCGTCGACGAGGCGTGGGGCGCGCATCTCCCCTTCCACCCCGAGCTGCCCACGTGGGCGATGGACGCGGGCGCCGACGTGTGTGTCACCAGCATCCACAAGATGGGCAGCGGCCTGGAGCAGGGCTCGGTCTTCCATCTCCGGGGCCAGCTGCTCGACCCCGCCGTGCTCTCCTCGCGGGCCGATCTGCTGGGGACGACCAGCCCCAGTGTCCTCGTCTACGCGGGTCTGGACGGATGGCGCCGTCAGATGGCGCAGGACGGCCGCCGGCTCCTCTCCCACGCGCTGGAGCTGGCGGCCGACGTGCGCGAGGAGCTGGAGAAGACCGACGGCGTCCACGTCAACGACCGCGCCGACTTCACCGGGCCCGGGCTGGCCGACGACCTGGACCCCCTCCCCGTCGTCATGGACCTCTCCGGGCTGGGCATCTCGGGCTATCAGGCGGCGGACTGGCTGCGCGCGACACACCACCTGGACGTGCACGTGAGCGACCACCGCAGGATCAACGCCCAGCTCACGCATGCCGACGACCGCGACACGGCCGACGCGCTGATGCGCGCCGTGCGCGATCTCGCGGCCCGCGCGGGCGAGTTCCACGCGCCGGTGCCTGTGGCCGTGCCGACGCCGTCCGGGCTGCGCATGGAACAGGCGCGGCTGCCGAGGGACGCCTACTTCGGCGCCGTCGAGGACGTTCCGGCGGACGAGGCCGTGGGGCGGGTCGCCGCCGAGATGATCACCCCGTACCCGCCGGGCATCCCCACCGTCCTCCCCGGGGAACGGCTCACGGCACCCGTGGTGCGCTATCTGCGCACGGGCGCCGACGCGGGGATGAACCTCCCCGACGCCAGGGACTCCGAGGTGCGCACGATCCGCGTCATGAGGGACGGGTGAGGGACGGGTGCTGCGCCGCGCATGTGACGCGTCACCCGTCACGTCACACGTTCAGGGCCAGAGCGTGTCCCGGTAGGTGTAGTGGCGTCCGGGTTCCGGGCGCAGCTCCACCAGCGGGACCGCCCTGTCGCGTGGCCGCCCCCTGGAGTCGAAGGCGATCTCGCCGCTCAGGCCGTGCACGGGGCCGCCCTGACCCTGCCCGAGCTGGAGCAGCATGTTGTGCACCGCCGCCTCGTCCACGTCCTCGTCCCCCGCGGGCCCGGCCGCGTTGCGGACGGCCTTGGCCAGCGCGTAGACGGCGTCGTAGCCCATCATCGCCTGGCCGCTGCCCAGTTCCACCTGCGGTCTGCCGCCGAAGGCACCGGTGTAGCGGCGCTCGAAGTCGGGGTACGGGTCGTCCCTGTCGTAGATGTCCGCTGGTGCGGAGGGGTGTGCGTAGGCGGTGTAGAGGACGGTGAGCCCCTCGCGCTTCTCCCAGGTGCCGAGCAGATCGCCCTCGGCCGCCGGGGCCGGTTCTCCCGGCTGCTCGAAGAAGACGCCGACGGAGCTGGACCCGGACAGTACGGTGAGGTCGCAGTCGGCGTGGCGCGGGTCGGCCAGTGCCTCGATGAACAGCTTCAGCTCCCTGCCGCGTCCCGCGAAGTAGACGGCGTCCAGAGGGTGTTCGGGGCGGCAGACGCGGTCCGCGTAGGACGCGAGCGCGGTGGCGGCGGAGTCGGTTCCGGAGACGAAGGGGAGGCCGTCGGGGGTCTCGGGGGCGATGTCCGTCTTCTTCAGGCTCTCCTGGAAGTAGCGCGAGAGGTCGTGCGCGTACTCCTCCTTCTCGCGGTTGTCCACGACGAGGTCGATGCGCAGGTCCTTGTCCTCGTGCCGCCGCTCACGCACCCACTCGGCGGCGGCCGCCGCCTGGTCCGACGTCGTGGAGGCCACCCGGAAGAACATGGGGCGCACGGTGGACAGTGACTCGGCGGCGACCGTCGAGCCGACCATCGGCACCCCCTTCTCGCGCAGTGCCTCGACGGCCAGTTCGGTAGTCTTCACGCTCTGCCCGAAGCCCGCGACGCCGACCAGCCGCTCCTCCGGATCGTCCGCCATGGCGGCGAGCGTGCGCACCATGGGCTTCCACTGCTCCCCGCTCTGGCCGCTGTTGGCCAGCAGCAGCTTGATCTTGGGGGTGCGGCCCTCGCCGCCGGTGTGGTTGAACTTCATCTGGGCCAGGTAGGCGCCTTCCAGTGACTGGCGCACCACGTCAGCGCCCCGGTCGTTCGCCGCCTTCCAGTCCCCGCGCCGTGTCATCGGCTCGGTGTAGGCGACGGCGACCCAGTCCCCCGACTTCTCGGCCTCGGCGTTCTCCGCGCGGATCTTCCTGGTGACCTCGCGCAGTTCCTTGCTGAACACGTAGGCGCCGTCTGTCACCCCCACGCACTCGGCGCCCTTGCCGCGCTTGACCACGCCCGGGGCGCAGTGGAGGTCGGGCTTCGCCGGCGGGTCGGGGAACACGCACTGGCGGACGGTCACGGTGATGACCGCCAGGCAGACGAGGGCGCCGAGCAGCCGCCACAGGGGCCGCCAGCGCGAGGGGTAGCGGGAGGGCGGTCCGTCGCTCACCAGGGTCTCCTCTCGTACTGGACGGCCTTGGCGCCCAGCACTCCGTTCCAGGTGCCGCCCGCCGAGTAGGCGAGGGTGCGGAAGCGGCCCGCGATTTCGCCGTTCAGTTCGCGCAGGGGGTCGCCCAGGGGCATGCGGTACGGGTCGCCGACGCGGTCGGTGGCCGGGTCCTGGGGCGGCTCGGGGCAGATCCAGGAGGCCGCGAGGAGCCGGGTCACGGTGCGCAGCCTGCCGTCGACGGGGCCGCGGTTGAGGTGTCCGACGAGGCGTTCGTAGTGGTCGGAGGGTGTCTCGTCGTGGGCGTCCTCCCGGCGCGGCGCGCGGCGCAGTCTGCACAGCCGGGAGCACCAGCGGTGTGGTGTCTCCTCGCCGTTGTCGAAGCGGTCGTTGAGGTAGGCGGCGGCGTAGGGCACGTCGCCGAGGGCGAGTGCGTGGTACGCGGCCATGCCGGGCCTGCCCTCCTCCTCGGCCCAGTCGCGCAGCGCCGTGTGCACCGTGTCCCAGGTGAAGTCCTCGGCTGGGCCCGTCTCGGCGAGCTTGCGCAGCAGCAGGAAGCGGAGCATCGGGTGCAGCACCTGTACGGGGCCGTCGGCCTCCGGGTCGCCGGTGCTGACGTGCATGGTGTGCAGGGGGTTCTGCGCGAAGTTGCCGTACTCGGCGCGGGTGCCCGCGTAGGGCTCGGTCCACAGGCGGGGCACCACGGCGGCGTGTTCCAGGCCGATGGCGGCCGAGCCGCGGACGAGTGCCGCTCTGAGCTGGTCGCCGGTCTCCCTCGGCAGCAGCCGCTGGAGCAGTTCGTCGACGAGGCCGGTCTTGGGGTCCCAGATCCGCCGCAGCCTGTGGTCCCAGGGGCCGCCCTCGCGGCGCAGCGCGGCGAAGATCCGGGCGGTGGCCGCCGGGTGACCACGCGTCAGCTCGTGCACGGCCCAGCCGAGCCACCCGGGTGCGTTGTCCTGGTCGGGCCTGGGCCCTGGGATGGTCTTGATGAAGTCGGTGGCCTGCGCGACGGCTTCGCGCCGGTGGAGGTTGCGCAGCTGGCCGACGCCGAGCCCGTCGTCCACGGGCTTCTCGGAGAAGGCGCGCTCCTGGTCGGACCAGGGGGCGAGGAGGGGTGCGCCCGGTGCCACGAGGTCGCCGAGGGGTTCGGGGTAGCTGCCCGCCGTGGCGGTGACGACGAGGGGGTCGGGTGCCGTGTCCGTCCTGGCCTCCAGGAGCTGGGAGAGGAACCTGTCGCCGAGGGTGCTGTCGACGTTGTCGAGCAGCACCAGGCAGCGGGTGGGCGGGGGCATCGCCAGTGGCACCTTGCGGTAGGCGTGGCGCAGGCCGCTCAGGAAGAGCTTCAGCAGTTCGACCTCGATGTCCCAGCGTTCGCGCGGATCGTCGCCGCTGAAGCGCTGTTGCAGGTCGAGCAGGCCGTCCCGCACGCCCACCCACGGTGTGCCGCTGAGCCAGTCCCTGAGCACGCGCGAGATGCGCCAGCGCATCCAGGCGCGCCGTCCCAGCGGCGCGAGGTGGAGCGCGGCCCGTACGGGTGCGGGTGCGCCGAGTGCTTCGACGGCCGCGGTGATCCCGTCGAGCCCGGTGGGCGGCGGCCCGGTCAGCTTGTCCATGATCGCCGCTGTGACGGTGGCGGGCGGTGCCTCGCCGTCCATCCGCACGGTGGCGGCGGTCGCGAGCACGAAGTACGCGGGCAGTGCGATACGGGGGAAGCCCGCGCGGTGCGGCACCATCCGGCTGGCGAGGGCGTGTGTCACCGCGAAGGGTGTGCTGCCCTCGCGGCTGAGCTGCGCGAGGTCGAGGCGGGCGACCGGTATGCCGCCGGCCTTCTCCTGGAGGTGTTCCAGGAACGTGGTCTTGCCGCTGCCCCGTGCGCCGAGCAGCAGGGTGACGGGCCGCTGTTCACTGAGCGGGAAGGTGAACGAGAGCCGGGAGACGACGTGTCCGGCCATCGCCCTGTCCCGTTCCGAACGGCCTTCCCACTTGGTCTCCCCCGACACCGTTCACTCCCCGCGGCTCGCTGACGCCCACGCCTTTGTGGGCTTCCTTATGGTCACCCCAACGAGGGCCGCCGGCAGGCGTTTTGGCAAAGAGTCATGCGGGGTGGGTACGTCCGGGCCGCTCCGCGAGCAGTCCGTTGGTGCTACCTCTCCCAGGGCCCTGCGAAGAGACGATGGCCAGGCCGTCCGTGAACGACGGAGTATCGGACTCGGCCCGGTCGGCCGTACCGGCGGAGGCGTGGGCCCCCTCATGCCCGCTGCCAGAGAACGAGGAAAGGAATCATGGAAAAGCTGGAGAGCGTCATCATCGACATGGTCGCCGAACGCTTCAAGATCGAGAAGGAGAAAGTACAGCCCACGAGCACCTTCCAGGACCTGGAGATCGATTCGCTCGCCGTCGTCGAGTTCGGCCTCCGTCTCCAGGAGACCTTCGACGTCGCCGTGGAGGAGGACGATTTCACGGCCGACATGGACATCCGCGCCGTCGCCGACGTGCTGTCCGCCAAGGGAGCGGTAGCAGCGTGAAAGGCCATCATGCCGCCGTCACCGGCATCGGTCTGGTGACCCCTGCCGGGATCGGTACGGAGCGCACATGGGACGGGATCAGCTCCGGACGTTCCAGCGCGTCGCCCGACCCGGAGCTGAAGGACCTTCCCGTCGACTTCTCGTGCCGCGTTCCGGACTTCGACGAGGACGAGGAGTTCGGGGCGCAGGCACCGAATCTGGACCGCTGTGCGCAGCTCGGCCTCCTCGCCGCCCGGGAAGCGGTCGCCGAGGCGCGGCTGGACACCTCGGGTGTCGACCCGTCGCGCATCGGGGTGGTCCTGGGCTCCGCGATGGGCGGGCTGCGCACCTGGGAGACGCAGCGGGACAGGTTCCAGCACTCCGGCCACCGTGCCGTCTCACCGTTCGCGGTCCCCATGTTCCTGCCCAACATGGTGGCGGGACAGATCGCCATCGAGCAGGGGTTCCACGGCCCGAACCTGGGCACCGTCACGGCCTGTGCCGCCGGTGCCACCGCCATCGGCACGGCCCTGGACCTGTTGCGTGCCGACCGCTGCGACATCGTCGTCGCGGGCGGTACCGAGGCACCGCTCACGAGGCTGTGCGTCACGGCTTTCGCCCGCACGAGGGCCCTGTCCCGGCGCACGGACGCACCGCACGGCGCGTCCCGCCCGTTCGACCGCGACCGGGACGGGTTCGTGCTGGCCGAGGGCGCGGGCGTGCTGGTCCTGGAGCGGGTGACGGATGCCGGGGCGCGGGCCGCGCCCGTGCGGGGACGGATCATCGGGTACGGGGCGAGCGGCGACGGCCACCACGCCACTGCCCCGCATCCGGAGGGGCGCGGCGCCGAACAGGCCCTGCGTTCCGCGCTGCGGGACGCCGGAGCCGGACCCGGCGATGTGGACCACGTCAACGCGCACGGTACGTCGACGCGGCCCAACGACAGCATCGAGTCCGAGGTGATCCACCGCGTGTGCGGCCACCGCCCCCCTGTCACCTCCGCGAAGGGCGCCATCGGACACGCTCTCGGCGCGGCCGGAGCCGTCGAAGCCGCGCTGACGGTCCTCACCACCGAGCGGAACGTCGTGCCGCCCACCGCCAACCTCGACCGCACCGATCCCGGGATGGAGATCGACACGGTGCGGGGCGCGGCCCGGCCGCACCGCACCGGCCTCGCGCTGAGCAACTCTTTCGGATTCGGCGGACACAACGCCGTGCTCGCCGTGGCGGGGACATGAGCCCGGCGTGCTCCGAGCTGGCGTGCTCCGAGGAGGAACGTCGACGCCGGTTTCCCGGCCGTGTCCACATCGTGTGTCGGCAGCGGACCGGACCCACTACCTCTACGGCAACGTGCGTTGAGCCTGCCGGGAGGCGGTCAGCGGCCTCAGCGGAACCGCTTCGGCGCGTCTCCGTCCAGGTTCAGGGCGTCTCCGTTCAGTCGGGGCTTCGACGCGAGCGCGGCCTTCAGCGCGGCTTGCGTCCTGTCCTCCACGTCGAGCTTGAGGAAGATCACCCGCATATGGCTCTTCACCGTGAGTTCGGCGATGCTGAGCCTGCGGGCGATCTTACGGTTCGTGAGTCCTTGCGAGAGGAGGGTCAGTATTTCCGCTTCCCGTTGGGTGAGACTCGCGAATTCCTCCGAAGGACGGGGAGGAGGCGTCGCCGGTGGAGAGGAAGGCGAATTGCCGGTATGCGACGTGTTGTTCACGCACGGATCGCGTGACACCGCCAAAAGGTGTTGCCGGAGCTGAGTTATCCGGCCCTGTAGTAATTCAAGCTCCTCGGTCGCTTCTTCAATGTACTTCGGCACTCTTGACCGACCTGTCGGGTTACCCATGAAAGCTCCAGTCCGCATGAACCGCGTGCCTGCTCTGACTACCCTCCCAGCAGGCCCGGAAGCCGACGCCGATGGCCGCGCTGTTGAATGCGGTGAAAGCGGGAGGCGAAATCCGGTGCTGCCGCGTCGCCGACGGAGGCCGCGGGTGTGGGCGTTCACCGTGTTCACGTGACGGGCTGCCGGTGAGGGCTTTCGCCGTACGCGGCGTCACGGTGTGGTGAACGCACCCGTACCCCCGTTTTACCCGTCGCACTCGTCGTCAAGAGCCCGCAAGGAGGACGTTCCCATGCCGGACACCATCCTGGAGGCGGCTCCCGCACCTGGTCTGCCTCCCCTGTACTGCCCCTTCGAACTCGCCCGCAGCCCGTACACGGACAGCGTCGGGAGCGAGGCCATCGCGTGGATGGACCACTTCGGCTTCTGCGACTCAGCGGAACGCCGTGACTGGACGCTGAAGACGAACACGCCCGAGTTCTTCGGACGGTGCGCCGCCCGAGCCGGTCATCCGGAGCGCTTCCTCAAGGCCGTGTGCTTCACCTACCTGGCATTCACCCTCGACGACCACTGCGAAACCGCGTACGCCCACGGCGGGGCCGGACAGTTCGCCGAGCTGGCGGGGCGCATCATGACCGCGATCGAATGGCCGGACTACCAACTGCCCGCCGGTGCCGACCCGTTCGTGGCAGCGGCACACGACGTGGCGGCGTTCTTCCACCGCGACTGCACTCCCACGCAGGTGACGCGCTGGATCCACGAAGTCAGGAAGCTCCTCTTCGGCGCCCTGTGGCATCTCAGCAACCACCGGCGTGGTGTGCTGCCCCGCCCGGACGACTACCTGGCAATGCGCATCCAGGACGCCGGGGGCGGAATGGTCCTCACCCTCATGGAACTCGTCAACGGCGACGAGATTCCCGAGGCGGAGAAGGATTCCCCGGCCGTGCGGGCCGCCACCGAAGCGACCTCGGGAACGGCCGCGCTCGACAACGATCTGGTGTCCCGCGAGAAGGGGCTGCTGGAGCCCACAGGAGACCAGGACATGATCAATGTGCTGTGCGCCGCGCACGGCTGCTCTCCCGAGGAAGCGCTCAGCCGCACCGTCGCCGTCCGGGACCGCACCTCGGCGCTGCTTCTCCGGCTGCGGGAACAGCTCATGCCCCACGCGAGCGATCCGCTGCGGGCCTACCTCACCGGTCTCGGCCACGTGGTGCGAGGAAATCTGGAGTGGAGCTTCGACGTCCACCGCTACCACTTCATGCGTGAGTCCGGCCCGCCCTCGCGGGCGGGTGACGGCGCCCGTCCCGGGTGGGCGGAGCACCCCTCTGACCCCTCCCCCGGACCACTGCCCTACCCGAGCGTCGCCTGGTGGTGGAAGCAGCTCGCGCCGGACCGCACGTAGGCCGACGGCATTGCCTTCGCCGCCATTCATTGCAACACGTCGTTGCATTCACTTGCAGCGCCATTGCATCAAAATCGGGGCATGCACCTGGGGGAATGCCCTTTGATCGCCCTTCGATTGATTGACCTCACCCTGAATGCAACGTAGCTTTCGAGCACCTTGAACACGTCATATCGCGAGAAGAGGAATGGTCATGGGTGAGCCCGTCCACACCATCGCAACCCTGCCGACAGAGCGCCGGCCGGGCTGCCCCTTCGACCCTCCGGCCGAGCTGATCGAGGCCCGTCAGCACGCACCCCTCAGCCGCTTCACCCACCCCGGCGGGCAGACCGGCTGGCTGATCACCGGATACGACCTCGCCAGATCGGTCCTGGCCGACTCGCGGTTCAGCTCGCGCAAGGACCTTCTGAACGTGGTCGACTTCGAGGTGCCCCCGGCACCCCCCGGCGAGTTCCTGCTCATGGACGACCCGGAGCACCGCCGCTACCGCAAGCCGCTGGCGGGCAAGTTCACCGTGCGGCGGATGCGTCTGCTCACCGAGCGCGTCGAGGAGATCACCGCCGACTGCCTGGACGCCATGGAGAAGGCCGGGCCGACGGCGGACCTGGTGACCGCGTTCGCCAAGCCCATCCCCACCATCGTGATCTGCGAACTGCTGGGGGTGCCGTACGAGGACCGGGGATCCTTCCAGGAGCAGATCGACACCTTCATGGGCGGGGAGACGAGCGACGAGGAGCTGATAGCGGCCTACACCGCGACCCAGGAGTACCTCGCGAAGCTGGTGGCAGCCAAGCGCGCGCACCCCACCGATGACGTGCTCAGCGAACTCACCGACAGCGATCTGACGGACGAGGAACTGAAGGGGATCAGCCTGGTCCTGCTGGCCGCCGGGTTCGACACCACCGCGAACATGCTCGCCCTCGGCACCTTCGCACTGCTCCAGAACCCGGAGCAACTGGCCGCGCTGCGCGACGACCCCTCGCTCACCGAGGGCGCCGTCGAGGAGCTGCTGCGGTATCTGAGCGTCGCCAAGTCGTCCATGAGGACGGCGCTGGAGGACGTCGAGCTGGGCGGCCACACCATCGAGGCCGGGACGACGGTCGTCCTGTCGTACCACACCGCCAACCGCGACCCGGAGCGCTTCCCCGACCCCCATGTGCTCGACCTCCGGAGGGAGCAGGACGGGCACCTCGCCTTCACCCACGGCATCCACCAGTGCCTGGGGCAGCAACTGGCCCGCGTCGAGATGCGGGTCGCGTTCCGCGCGCTGCTCGACCGCTTCCCCACGCTGCGTCTCGCCGTACCGGCCGAGGAGGTCAGGCTGCGCCCGGAGACCGCGGACATCTACGGGGTGAAGAGCCTCCCCGTCACCTGGGACAGGGAGGAGTCATGACGACACCGCGCCTGCGCGTCGACGTCGACCGCGAGCGCTGCATCGGCTCGGGGATGTGCGCGCTGACGGCCCCCGAGGTCTTCGACCAGGACCTCGACGACGGCCTCGTGCTCCTGCTCGACGCCGAGCCGCCCGCCCCTCGTCGCACGGCCGCGCGGACGGCCGCCGGTGCGTGCCCCGCCGGGGCGATCACCCTCCGGGAGCACACGTCCGACGACGAGGACCCGCACCGGCCCGTGTGAGACGCACCTTCGCCGGGTCCCATGGCGCTCAGTCCGCCAGCAGGTGCGCCACGAGGCCGCGGGCCCAGTCGGGGGTGAGGGGGTCGTCGGTGAAGACGGCCCGGTAGTAGAGGGGGGCGAGCACGGCGTCCGTGGTGCGTTCCAGGCTCGGTGGCTCTTCGCCCCGTGCCTGCTCCCGTCCGAGGATGGCTTCGAGCTGCCGCTGACGTTCCCCGCGGCACGCGGCGGCGCCCTGCTCCCCGCCCGTGCCGATGGTGGCCCGCACCAGCGCGAGGGTGTCCGGGTCGCCGAGGTCCTTCGCGAGATCGAACGCGTAGCGCTCCAGGTCCCCGCGCAGGCTTCCGGTGTCCGGCACCACGATGTCGCCGGAGAAGCGGCTGGTCGCGACGTCGGCGAGCAGTTCGCCGACGGAGCCCCAGCGGCGGTAGACCGTCGTGGCGTGCACGCCCGCGCGGGCGGCCACGACCGGGATGGTCAGCCCTTCGCCGGTCTCGTCGACGACCAGTTCCTGGACGGCCCGGTGGACGGCGACGCGGACCCGGGCCGACCGGCCGCCCGGGCGGCTGCCGGTGGGACCGCCAGCGGGGCCGCCAGTGGAGGACGGAGGGGATGTCGGAGCGGGCATGCGTTCATTATTGCACTGATCACTGCATTTTTAGCGCAGTGATCGCTGCGTTTGTGGTACGTTCTCACCACTAACGCAACGATCACTGCGAGGCTCGTATGCCTACGGAATCCTCCGCCACCACACCGCCCACCACCGCACCGCCCGTCGGCGGTCAGCGCCGCGCGCCATGGAAGGGCGCCTTCCCCTTCGTGGGCGCCGTCCTCGTGCTCTTCCTCGCCGCTTCCAGCGCCCCGTCCCCCCTCTATGTGATCTACCAGCAGCAATGGCAGTTCACCGCGTGGGTGCTGACCGTCGTCTTCGCCCTCTACGTGTTCGGCCTGCTCGGCTCGCTGCTCGTCGTCGGAGCGCTGTCGGACCACCTCGGCCGACGACCGGTGCTCGCCGCGGCGATCGGGCTGGAGGTGGCCGCGCTCGTCCTGTTCCTCACCGCCGGGAACGTGTTCGTGCTCTCCGCCGCCCGCGTGCTCCAGGGCATCGCGACCGGAGCGGCGACGACAGCGCTGAGCGCCACCCTCGCCGATCTCGAACCGTCACGTGGGCGGGCGGGTGTCGTCACCTCGGTAGCGCCCCTGACCGGGCTCGCCCTCGGCGCGCTCGGCAGCGGTGTGCTGGTGGAGTTCGGCCCCGCGCCCACACGGCTGGTCTACGCCCTGCTGCTCGGCGGAATGCTGCTGGCCGCGGTGGGTGTGGCCCTCCTGCCGGAGACGTCGCTCCGCCGCCCCGGAGCCCTGGCCTCCCTGCGCCCGCGCGTCGCGATGCCACCGCACCTGCGCGCCGACCTCCTCCCGGTGATACCGGCGATGATCGCCGCCTGGGCCCTGGCCGGGATGTACCTCTCGCTCGGTCCGTCCGTCGCGGCCGAACTGCTGGGGCTGCGGAACCATCTGATCGGCGGTGTCGTCGTGACGCTCCTGGCGGGCACCGGGGCGCTCGCGGTCTTCCTGCTCCGGTCCCGCCCCGCGTCCTGGCTGCTGGCACCCTCGTCCGCGCTGCTCGGGCTCGGCACCCTGATGTCGCTCGCCGGGGTGACGGAGGACATCCTCCCGCTCGCCGCCGTCGGCACCCTCGTCGCGGGTCTCGGCTTCGGCGCGTCGGTGCTGGCGACGTTCGGCACCTTCGCCCGGGTCGCCGGGCCGCACGAACGCAGCGCGGTCTTCGCCCTGGCCAACGTCATCAGCTACCTGGGGAACAGCGTGCCCGCCGTGCTCGGCGGAATCGCCGTCACCGCGCTGGGGCTGCGCACCGCCACCGGGATCTACGCGCTGGCGATCGTGCTGATCACCTTCGCTGCCCTCCTCCTGCGCCTGAACCGGATACGGGCGCGGCGGCGCCGCGCCGTCGTGGCACCGTGCGGCTGAGCCATCCGCACCGGTTCCCGCACACCGACCGATACATACGGCCCGTCAGCACACCGAACTCACGGAGACACCATGACGACCACCGGCAGGACCAAGAAGAACCGCACGGTTCGGCGAGCGGACCACACGACGATCCGGTACACGGCCAGCGGCCCGGCCGGAGGCCCCGTCCTGGCGCTCGTCCACGGCTGGGCGTGCGACCGCGGCGACTTCGACGCGGTGACCGCCCATCTGCCCGAGCACCACCGCGTCCTCGCGATCGACCTCGCCGAGCACGGGGAGTCGCGCTCGACGCGGGACGTGTGGACCATGGAGGAGTTCGCGCGCGACGTGGCCGCCGTGCTGGAGGCCGAGTCGGTGGACTCGGCGGTCGTGGCCGGGCACTCCCTCGGCGGCGCTGTCGCCGTCGAGACCGCACGGCTGCTCCCTGACACGGTGTCCCATGTGGTCGGGCTCGACGCGCTGCACTATCTGTCCCTCTTCCCCGCGATGAGCGAGGAACGGACCGAGGCGGTGGTGCGCGTGTTCCGCGAGGACTTCGCCCGAGGGGTGCGGGGCCTCGTCGAGGGAGGTTCACCGGCAGGCACCGACCCCGCCCTCGTGGAGGCGTACTTCGAGAAGATGGTCAAGGTCAGGCAGCCCGCGGGGCTGCGTGCCATCGAGGGTCTGGTGCGCTGGGACATGGACGCGGCGCTGCGTGCGACGGTGCAGCCGGTCACGGTGTTCGCCATCCGGGACCTGGTCGCCCGCGAGGCGGTGGACCGCTACGGGGACCGCCTCGACATCGTGCTCACCGACCTCGGCAGCCACCACTTCCCTGTGGAGGCCCCCGAGGCCACGGCGCGGCTGCTGGCCGGGGTGATGCCGTCCTCTTGAGGGCCCCTGTTGAGGGCCCCTGTTGAGGGCGGCCCCTTGAGGGTGTCGCCCTCAACCGGGTGACGTCCTCCGCGTGCCCCGTCAGAGAGGGCGGGGGCTGCGGGGCGACGTGCCCCCGTTGGCGGCAGCGGACCTCGGGGGAGGAAGCGCGGAGCGCTCGCGCAGATGCAGGGCCCGCAGCACCACCTCGGTGGCGAAGCGGTGGTCCCAGTCGTTGAGGAGGTCGCCGAAGGCCCGGTCGAGGCCGCGCAGCCGGTAGCGCACCGTCTGCGGGTGCAGATGCAGCAGCTCCGCCATCCGTACGGCGTTGCCGCGGGTGGCCAGCCACGCCTCCAGTGTCTCGACGAGCCGTTCGCGCTGATTGCTCGTCAGGTCGCTGAGCGGGGCGAGCTGGCGCTTGGCGAGCTGGTCGAGGAGCGCGGCGTCGGACTGGAGCCAGAGGGTGATCAGATGGTTCTCGCTGAAGGTGACGGGCCGCTCTTCCAGGACTCCCGACTCGACGAGCCCCAGGGTCTGCCGCGCCCAGCGCAGCGACTGCGCGGCCTCGCCCCTGGCCACGGTGGGGCCCACGGCGAGCCGTATCCCGTCGGGGGCCGCCTCCAGCACGGTGCGCCGGTCGGCGTCCACGGGGCCGGGGATGAGGAAGTGCGGCTCGGCGCCGTCGAGGTCGGCGAGCACGTCCCCGGAGAGGGTGCCGCGCTCAGGGCGTGCGTCGGGGCTGACGGCGACGAGGGTGACCTCGTCGGGCAGGGGCCAGCCGGTCTGGTCGGACAGCTCTGCGAGGGAGGCGTGGGCGACGGTGCCGCCCGCGAGGATGAGCTGGAGGAGCCGTCTTCGTAAGATGTCCTGGCCGCCCTCCAGTTCGGCCTTGGCCTCCAGATAGCCCTCCCTGGCGACGCTGACCAGCTCCTCGACGTAGCCGAAGAGCGCGTCGGCGAAGGTGAGGAGGACGGCGGGCGACAGGTTGTAGCGGCGGCCGACCTTCTGCGCGCGGCGCAGCCCGAGCCGGGCCCCGAGCCGGATCGCCGCCTGGAGGCAGTCGAGGCTGCGGCCCTCGTACGCCTCGTAACGGCCCAGCCTGCGGCACATCTTGTCGCGCCGCTCGGCCGAGGGTGCCGTGGGCGAGGTGAGTTTGTCGACGAAGGTGACGAGGTTCTGCTCGACGGCGAGCTGGATGGAGCGGCCGTAGGGGCCCGCGAGGACGGGGCCGTACTCGGGGATGGTGCGGCGGATCTCGGTGTAGATCTCCAGCAGGAGGCTGGAGAGTTCGGGGCGCATGATGGCGGCGAACTCGGGCGGCAGCCGCCCCATGGTGCCGTGCTCCCCGCTCAGGCCGCCCATGCCGCCCATGCCGCTCGGGCTGCCCGCACCGCCCGTCCCGCCGAGGGTGCCGGGGGTGCCGGGCGCTGCCGGGCCGTCGAAGGTGAGCCCGTTCAGTTCGGTTGCCTCTGTCGCACTGGTCATGCTCTCCCCTTGCTTCCTGGGCACTGGTCGGCTCCGGACGGTGCGGACGTCCGGCCGGGCACGGCCGTGCATGCCGGTGGACCGACGTGGTGCGTCGGCGAAGTGGTGCCGTGGGGGCACCGGGGTGGTGACAGCACTCCGAAATACGGATGACATGTGATGTCCGGTACGCAACATAGGCCAACGCGCCCCGGAACACAGCACCTCGCGCACAGAAAAAAGGCGGCCGTGCTCACCCTCGCATGAGGAGTCGCCAGGGAGATGTTCCGCGCGCCCCCGTCCTTGCTCACTTCAGTACAAAGGAATAGCGGTTCCTTGTCGCCGCGCGAACAAGAAATGCTCCGGCATTACGGAGCGGTCCCATTCGGCCGGGGGACGCATTGCACCGCACATTACCCGCTCGTAACGTCGTGCCGCGAAAGATCCGCGCAAGATCCGTGGAACGGCCGCACGACTGCGCATTCCAGGGTGAGGAAGAGGCGAGGAAGAGGGAGGTCGGCTCATGACGCGGTACCGGGGACGGCACGCGGCGGCCAGGGGGGTGCGGCGGCGAACGGGCAGGCTGCGCAGGGGAGTCAGCGCCGCCGCGCTGGCCACGGCGGCGATGGCCGCGCTCACCGCCTCGCAGGCGCCTGACGGGTTCGGCGACGAGGGAAGCGGCTCCGTACGCGCCGACTCCGCACCCGGTGAGGGCGGCGCGCGGGACGGTGCGCAGGGCGACGACTCGTACCACACGGAACTCCCGCCCCTGGAGTCCCCGGCGCTCTCTCCGGGCACACCGGGCTGGTCGCCCGGCGCGGACAGGGCGAGCCAGTCGGGCCTCCCCGCGACCGTGCTGGACGCGTACCGGAGGGCCGAGCGAGCGCTGGCCGCCTCCGCGCCGGGGTGCGGACTGCGCTGGGAACTGCTCGCCGCCATCGGCAAGGTGGAGTCGGGGCAGGCGCGCGGCGGCGCCGTCGACGCGCACGGCACCACGCTGCGGCCCATCCTCGGGCCGGTGCTCGACGGGAACGGGTTCGCGCGCATCACGGACACCGACGGCGGGCGGTGGGACGGGGACGGCGTGTACGACCGCGCGGTCGGCCCGATGCAGTTCATCCCCTCCACCTGGGCGCGCTGGGGCTCGGACGGCAACGCGGACGGACGCGAGGACCCGGCGAACATCTACGACGCGGCCCTCGCCGCGGGCCGCTATCTGTGCACGGGCGGCCGGGATCTGACGTCGCGGGCCGGTCTGGAGGCGGCGGTCCTCAGCTACAACGCGTCCCGCGCGTATCTGCGCACGGTGCTGTCCTGGTACGCCTTCTACCGCGAGGGCGTCCACGAGGTGCCCGACGGGCAGGGTCCGTTGCCGACGTCAGCGGGCGCCGGGAACGAGGAGCGGCCCGCCGAACGTCCCCGGGGCGGCAAGGGCTCCGGCGCGCACGAGGGCGGGAGCAGGGGCGGGGGCGAGGGCGGGAACGGCGGCGGAGGCGGGGGCGGAGGCGCCGGATCGGGCGGGGGCGGGTCAGGAGGGAACGGTTCGGGCGGAGGCGGCTCTTCCGGCGGCGGCCCGCAGCGTCCCGGCGACGACTCCCCCGCCCCCGAGCCGCCAGAACCCACCCCCTCGGAGAGTGGGGACCCGGGCGGCCCTGATCCCTCCGAGCCGCCGTGCCCCTCCCCTACGGGCAGCCCCTCGCCCAGCGGCTCGGGGCCCTCGCCCGGCTCGCCCTCGCCGTCCGCCTCCCCCTCGGGAAGCGGCTCACCCACCGCGTCGCCCTCGCCTGGTGAGATCTGCCGCTGACGGGGGCGAGGTGCGCCGCGCGGCGCGGAACGGAGGGGCGG